>NATF01000102.1 GCA_002085205.1 Candidatus Cloacimonas sp. 4484_275
TTTCTGGTATCTTTGCCGTTAATAAGAAATTCAAAATCGTCGAGATGCGGACCTATCAATGTTCGTTGCGTCACAATTTCCTGTTCTTCGATTTCCCGCAAATAATCTCGGAAATCCGATTTTAAATCATTCGTTCGGGAAATCGGAAAAGAATATTTGTATCTCACATCGAGTCGTTCCCGCCCTCCGGCGATAACATTATACAATTCAGTTAGTTCCGGCACGAATTTATGCAAATAATTTAATCGCTGTTCGATTATGGAAACACTCGCTTCAATAAATTGTTCATCCCAAATTTTTTTTTCTTCCCGATCAAATTTGTTTTTTAGAAGTGCGTTTCTTTGTTTCAGAACTTCCAAAAAATGTGTATTTCCGGAATAGTTAAATTCCGCTTCCAAACGAAAAAATGCTTTTGAGAAATTTATCAGTTCCTGATCTCTGCCGGTTCTGAATGATTTCCCAAAAGCAAAAAACGAGATTGCTTCCAACAGATTGGTCTTTCCCAACCCGTTTTTACCGAAAATCAAAGCTCCTTCGGGTTGAAAATTTAATTCCAGATTCTCAAAATTTCTAAAATTTATCGCTTTTAATCTTAAAATTTCCAACTATGCTAACCGCAACGGCATCAAAAGAAAACGCGCTTCGTAATTTTCATATTTTTCCGTATTGAAAAAGAGAGCCGGTTCGTTTGCTTGACCCATGCGAATCTCGACTTCTTCGGAATCAATAACATTCAAAATCGAAAGCAAATAGCGATAATTGAAAGCAATTACCAAATTTTCCCCGGAATATTTATATTCCTCGATTTGTTCATTTGCTTCGCCCTCTTCCCGCTTTTCGGAATGGACGGAAAACGATTCTTCCGTAATATCGAATTTCACCTTTAAAGTTTCTTCCGAAGCCAGAAGCGAAACTCGCTTCACAACATCACGCAACAAATTCCGATTAATTATCAAAATGTTATTGTTATTAACGGGAATTGCCTTTTCGTAATTCGGATAATTTCCCTCGATTATGTGAGTGAAAACAGTATAATTTCCGTAGGCAAACATCACTCGATTCGATTCGATGAGAACGGAAACTTTGGGAATATCTTCCACAATTACTTTGTCTAAAAAGTTCAAACTCTTAGTAGGAATTACCTTTTCTTTTTGTTCGGGAATTTCATGTTTTTCAAAAAGCTTAAATTCGGCAATTTTTTTCCCGTCGGTGGCTACCATCATTTGATAATCCGCATTCATTTTCCAATTTATACCGGTAAATATCGGTCTGTTAATTTCGGAGGAAACGGCAAACGAAGTTTTTTCAATCATTTTTTTGAACATTTGCGCATCAACTTCAATCGTATCCTGCAAATCTTTTTGCGGAATGAGAGGAAATTGGCTTACTTCCGCGCAATGCAAAGAGAATTTGGAATTTTTGCAAAGAATTTTGAAATTTTCCTCATCGTCAAACATATGAACAATGGTATTGGGAAGAGAATTGATAATTTCGTTAAAGTTTTTGGCGGAAACGACAACTTTCCCCGATTCGGAAATATTGGCTTCAAATTCCGCAACCACGGTTATCTCCAAATCGGTTGCCGTAAATTTGACGGTATTTGTAGTTTCTTCCGCTTCGATTAAATAATTAGTGAGAATCGGCATTGTGTTTTTCCCGGGAACAATATTATAAATGTGCTGAATTTTTTTGAGCAAATCTTCTTTTTCTATCGAGAATTTCATAATTTCCTCTTCTTATTTATTATTTATTTTCCTTAATTATTTTTTATAAATTAGCTGTCAAATAAATAATTTGAGCCGACCGAAAAAGATTGTCTATTACTTCATAAAAAAAGAAAAGCAAGAGCGAACTCTTGCTTTTTCTTTTAAAAAACGCTGCGATTATTTTACTGCGTCTTTCAGCTTTTTGCCTGCTTTGAATACAGGAACTTGACGAGCGGCAATATTGATTTTTTCTTTCGTTCGAGGATTGACACCAACTCTTGCGTTTCTTTTAGCAACTTTGAAAGTTCCAAAACCAACTAATGAAACCTTGTCCCCTTTTTCCAGAGCGAGTGTAATTCCATCGATTACTGCGTTAAGAGCTAAATTTGCTGCTTTTTTCGTGATTCCTGCATCTGCTGCAATCTTATCAACTAATTCTTGTCTGTTCATGCTTCCCTCCTTTTTTTATTCCCTTTTGGTGGTTGTTTATTAAAATTTTCCCAAAATCTTGTCAACTAAAAAATTGCTGAAACGACGATTTTATCAATATTCTTGAGATTTTTTCTCTTCTTCGCACAATTGGATAAAATATTAAATGTTTTGTAACTTCTTAATATTATTGAAGTTATGTTTATTTTTCTTAAAATTCGTTATTTGCCCTTGCTACCGTAACTAATTGATTTTTATGAAAAAAAATCAATCTCCCTAAAAAAATTTCCGGATTACTTGATTCAAAACTTGGAACAACTATTGCTTTCTCTTTTCTAAAACGGAGGAAATATGAAAAAAATATTTTTACTGGTGTTCACGGTTGCAATCTCAGTTTCTCTCTTTGCCACCGAGATAACATTTCGACACACTTTTTCGGAACCAATAATAAAACAATTGAATCAATTTCAAAAAATCGAATTCGAAAACACGGTTCAACAAGGAAAAATCGGCGAGCCTTCACTTCCTTATTTGGGAATCAAACTTTTGTTGCCGGAAGGAGAAAGTGCGGTAAAAATAGAAGTTAACGGAAAAAACAATGTTTCTATTAAAGGAGAATATACATTATTTCCGACTCAGCCCAATCAAAAACTTTCCGATTCGACGATAAAGAAGTTTGCACAACCAAATCCGCAAATTTATTCTAAAAATGCAATTTACCCGCAAAATGAATATTGAAATCACGATTCAAACGGAGCCAAGCAGCAAAGCTCAAGAAGCGCTAAAGTTCTTGCACAATTCACAATCTATTGTCAACTTTGTTACGAACAATGTGAACAATCCGGAAATGCTCAGTGACTATAATCTTCCCGACTCAAGAGATGAAGAAATAGATTATCTGATAATTGCCGCTCAAGAAAAAGTCGATTTATGGGAAAATCTGGCAGATATTTATCGTTACCGAGGATTTAGAGTACAGATTGAAACAATAGAAAATATTCAGTCAACTCAAACGGGAAATGATCTGCAAGAAAAGATTAGAAATTTCCTTATTGATAAATTTACCGTAAACAGCATTAGATTTGTTTTGCTGGCGGGAGATGAAGATGTGATTCCTCATCGCGGAATGTTCGGTGATGTAAATAACGGCGGAACCGTTGATTATGATATTCCTTCCGACATTTATTATTGTGCGCTCGACGGAAATTGGAATGCAGACGGCGATAACCGTTGGGGAGAACCGGCAGAAGCCGATCTTGCCCCCGAATTTGCTTTGGGAAGGTTTTGTTATAATAACGATACGGAAATCAATAATTTCATTAACAAAGTAGATTACTATCTAAACAATCCGGTTTCAGATGAATTGCTCAGCTCTCTTTTTGTGGGAGAATATCTTTGGGAAGGTCCCACTTGGGGCGGAGATTACATGGATGAAATGATCGGAGGTTCTTCCACGAACGGTCATGAAACCGTCGGAGTTCCGACAAGTTGGAATATTTCCACTCTTTACGAGAGAGACGGGAATTGGACTGACACCGACATCATGAATGCCATCAGCGCCGGTCCGAATTTGATAAATCATTTGGGACATTCCAATAATGACTACAACATGAAATTATATTCCTATCAGGTAACCGACGGAAACATAACCAATAACGGTCAAAATCACGGTTTTCCGATAATTTTTACGCAAGGATGTTATGCGGGAGCGTTTGATACGGAAGATTGCATAACGGAAAAATATACTTCCATTGCTCATGCGGCTGTCAGCATGATTTCTCATTCCAGATACGGTTGGGGACAACAAGGTTCGACGAACGGAGCTTCTCAATTTTTCCATCGAGAATACATAGATGCACTTTTCGGAGAAAACATTTTCGATCTCGGTTATGCTTTAAATGATGCCAAAATTGACGCCATTCCGTTTATGTCTTATGAAAACACGGTTTATTATTGGGTGGATTACGAAACAAATTTAATCGGAGATCCGGCTCTTTCCGTTTGGACATGATATATTTTGATTCTCCCGTTCAGGAAACGGGAAATCTCACAATAGTCGCATCAAAAGCAAATTATTATACTTTTAGCGGAAACATTGCCGTTGTTCCGACTCAAGGTGCATTTGTCATTTGTCAAAATGCTCAATTCGAGGAATTCGGAGATTTTCTCGATAATTCCATCCAATCGTTGGATTCCGTCAATGTAAGCGTTACATTGGAAAATATCGGTATGGAAAGTACGGAAAATGAAATTTCCGCTATTTTATCTTGTGACCACGAATTTGTTCAAATTATCAATAATGAAATTTCCGCTTCTCCTTTGGAAGCAACCGCCAGCGTTACTCTGGAAAACGCTTTTCAAATTAAACTTCTTGCCGGAATTGTCGAGCCGACTTCCATTCCGTTTATCTTAACGGTAAATTCCGGTTCTTCGAGCTGGCAAAGTTCTTTTTCGCTTTCGGTTAATGCTCCGGAGATAGAATATGTTTCATACACGATGCTTGTTACTTCCGGCGACGACCAAGTTTTGGAACCCGGAGAAAGCGCGGAATTATTTTTTACCTACCATAATTCCGGAAACGGTTATTCTTATGAACTTTCGACAACTGCTTTCAGTTACGACCCCTACGTTTCGATAACCGGCAATGATGTTATCGATTCGGTTAATCCGGATCAATATGCCGTGACAAGCGAACCTTTTATCTTGGAAGTTTCCGCTTCCTGTCCGCAACAATATTCGTTTCAGTTGGAAACGCTGATTTATGACATTTTGGGAAGCAATATTATGTCATCAATCCAGATTCCGATAGGAACGGTTGTGGAAGATTTCGAAGACGGTCTCGGCAATTGGACTCACGCCTCCCTTTCGGGCGGTTTTGTGGACGAATGGCATTTGGAAACTTCCCGAAATCATACGGAAGGCGGAAATTACAGCGTGAAATGCGGCGGCGTGGGAAACTCCGATTACAGTAACAGCAATCATTCCGGCTTAACTTCACCTGCTTTCGTGCTTCCTCCGGCGGCTTATGTAACTTTCTATCATTGGATGGATGCGGAAACAAACAGTTCCACGCAGGCTTGGGACGGCGGCATTATCGAAATTTCCGTAAACGGCGGCGAGTTTCAACAAATCGAACCGGTCGGCGGTTATCCTTACACAATTATGTCCAATGACGAATCGCCGTTTGCACCCGGAACGGAAGTGTTTTCGGGAAATATTAACTGGGAAGAAGTCGAACTTGATCTTTCCGCTTTTTCCGGTACGGTACAACTCCGATTTGTTTTCGGCTCGGACGGTTATGTGACGGAAGAAGGCTGGTATATTGACGATTTTGCCGTTCACAGCTACACTTCCGCCGAAAATAACACCATTTCCGAAAAAGATATTGTCTTGGAGCAAAATTATCCGAATCCCTTTAATCCGCAAATTTTCGCAGGTAGAAACGGAAATGCAAGCACCAAAATCGCTTTCCAGCTTCCGCAAAAATCCGGCGTGAAACTTTCCATTTATAATATTAGAGGACAACAGGTTAAAACTCTTGTAAACGAAGAAAAAGAAAAGGGAAAATATTTTGTTTCTTGGGACGGAAAAGACGAATATAACAGACCGGTTGCCAGCGGAGTTTATTTCTATAAATTACAGGTCGATCGGTTCACTTCCGTGAAAAAAATGATCGTAATGAAATAAATATTTATGCTATTTTGTTATACAAATATTTTTGAAATTCAATGAACAAAGAACTGATATTTTGAACATTTCCCAAAACTTTTATTGCGTCTTCCAATGATTGATATTTTGTTTGAAGCAGAATTGGTAATTTTTCTTGATCGAGTTCACTAACTCCTGCTTCTATATATTTATTCAGCACAAATTCAATAAACTCTCTTTCTTTATCATCTAATAATGCGAAAATAGTTGTTTTGGCTTTTGCCACTCTTTCTTCTCTTGTTATTGGTTTAATGTCACTATTAAAAACATATTCCAAAACATCAAACAAGTCGCTTTTTTCGGCGTTTATCAATTTTTGAAGTGTTGTTAATTCTTCTTTGCCAAACCCAGCCTCATCTAATTTTTCAAGTAGTGTTTTTCTTGTTATCGGATTACTCCAAATTTCTCGCAATTCTTCTTCGCTTTTGAAAAAATTAGGCAATTCGCCAAACAGATTTTCCAAAAATTCTTGCGCTGAAATCGGTTTGCCGTCTGCACTCCAAAATGAAGTTGCAATCATGTGTTGTATTGTTCGTTCTTTTCCGTCAGCTAATTTTACTTTTATTTTTTCAGGTCGTTTTTGTGGTTCATATTTTTCGTCTTTGTCTTTTGTTTCCGTTTTATTTCTTTTTGTAGTTGTATATTCAGACGGTTCAATTGGTTCTCCGTCCCATTCAGGATCGGAAAAATGATGATAAGCATCAACGAAATCGTAAATTGTAAAAAACTCCTTCCCTTCAAAAAGA
>NATF01000010.1 GCA_002085205.1 Candidatus Cloacimonas sp. 4484_275
ATGCTGGCAATAATATTACGATTGTTTAATTTTTTTACGATGTTTTCAGGTCCTTGAACCATTGCCGACACTTTTTGAGGAATAATCGAGATGTTTTCTTTGAGCGAATAACGAACGGGAATCAAAGAAATCGTTTTGGAAATGATTCGCAATTGAGTGACATTTAGCGTGATTTTCTTTTTTAAAAGTTGCACCTTTGAATCGGGAGACGTTCTTCAGCATTTTTCTGGAAATCGCCGTCGTTTTCACCCTTTTAACTTTCGATAAAATCGTTGCCGGACCTTTAATTTTAACATTTTGGTTTATGTTCACAATTTTATTTTTCAGGAAAAATTCTTCATCTTTGGAAGTCGCAAAAACAATTTTTATCGGAACCGATTTTGTAATGATTTTGTCCAAATAAATTTTAAACGACTTTTTTTTTATCTCGATAATTTCAATTTTTTTTTTGGAAGAAAATATCAAATCGTCTTTCCCCAGATTGATTTTGTTTTCTCCGAAATGGAAATTTGCCGCGTTAATTCTAAAAAAACAATTTGATTTTTTCAAAAAAATGATATTCATTCCGCGTGATTTTACCAAGACAGGAATATCGGAAAGATTGTTTGCCAATATAACATAATTTTTCGGAACATTTTCAAATTTAAGAGGAAACGAAATTTCGGCGGTATGTTCCTTTAAAAGAGATTGTTGTAACCACAGCAAAATTGCTACGACAAGAGCCAGAATCTTTAGAGAAAGATTTTTTTTCATTGATGAGGATTAACGGATGATATCTATATTCTGATTATTCGCGCCAGTCTTTCGCCCATATTGGAAACGGTTTCGTTTTCATCGTTGCGCCAATCGTTGATGGTTTGTTCCGTGAGCATCACAAAATCTTCACCGTTATCGCGTCTGTATTTTTGATTCACAATGTTAGCCAATTTTTTCATGGAAACCCAGATGGTTTTGGTTCGCGTTTCGTCCGCATCGGTGAGCCATTCTTTTATGTACGGAAAAGCGATAATCGGATTTGCTCTGGCAACTTGAGTAAGAATATGAGTTATTTTCTTCTGAACTTCCAAAGTGTCGTCGTCAATTGCTTTACTGATGAATTTCATGATGAAATCCGGATCAGATTGAGCGATATTTTCCATTCCGTGGAAAGATAAAGCTCTTTTTTTGTGATTATTGGAATTCAGCCATTCCACCATTTTTTTCTTCATATAATCCGGATAATTTTTCCACAATTCGTTGATGATGGTTTCCACTTCCCAAGGAGTTTTATCAAATGTTTCGTCCAAAAATTTGAAGATTTTTTCCACATCTTCTTGATAGCGTTCGTAAAAATAGAAAAGAGCGGTGGCACGAACTCCGTAAATTTTGTGTTTTATCATTCGTTTGGCAATGGGAATAATTTTTCGTTGGTCTTTGTACTTAACGAGATGTTTTCCCACATATTCACGAATAAAAAAGTTCGGAGTCTTGGCTAACTGAATCAATTTTTTCTCGGCTTTGTCCTTTTTGTTTTCATCTAATAACTTGTAAATGGAATCCAATATTTTGTTCAATTCTTTAACAGATTCAGCATCTAATCGTCCGATTTCATTTAGCATCATAATACACCTTCTCGAAATTTTGTTACTGGATTTTTTTCCAGAAAATATTTTGTTTCAAAGTCAAATTTTTCGTTATTTTTCCTATCAAAATTTTTATCAAATCCAAATTCAATAAAAAAATTCTTTCCGATTAAGTCAAATTTTTTATAAAAAAACACCCAAAAATTTTAGCAAATAAAATTATTATTTTTCCGCTTTCTTTAATTCCTTCAGAAGTTCCGGAGAAATTTCGGATGTATCGTCGCGTTTCCATCGTTTATCAATCGCAGAAGTCACGGGCGAATGTCGGCGAATGTAATTTACCAAAACTTCCCGCAAACTTGTTCCGTATCTGGTAACCTGAGTTTCCGGAATTTTGGTGAGCATGGAAAGTCCGGCATTTCCCTGAAGCAAGAAATCGGTTGTGGTTACTTTGTAAATTTTATCGGCTTTCCATGGTTTTCCGCCGATTAAAAGTTTCGTAATTCTGTCATAATCGGGACGATTTCTGTTATAAACAACTTCCACTCCGGCAACTCGTAAACCGTGATGAGTTCCGGATATTCTCATTTCGATAATCTCTTTCAGAAATTTTCCGTCGCAGGTGAAAGAAACAACCTGATTATCAAACGGCATTACTTTGAAAATATCTCTATAAGTTATCGGACCGCGTTTCAAATCGTCTCGAACGCCGCCAAGATTGATAAAAGAAAAATCGGCGTCGGTTTCTTCAAGCATTGCATCACAGACCAGATTGCCGATTAAATTTTGAGCTCCGGAACCTTCCCGCGAAATGTGAATGGCGGCTTCGCCTATTATTTCATCCATTCCTTTTTCGGCTTTCTTTTGCATAACCAGAATTGTGTCGGCAATTATTTTATCCGGAATAAATTCGTCTTCGAACAGAGTAACCATCGCGCCTTCTCTGATGGCGGGAAGTTCATAGCCGGCAATCGACTTTGTTTCTTTATCGATTTTTAGAATTACATGTCCCAAACCGCTTCCGTAAGCATAATCCTGAAAAACAAGCGTGTGAGTAATCGGATCTTCCCACGGTTTGGCAAATCCTTTATGAATGTGTCCGGCAAAAATCACATCAATTCCGGAAACTTCATGAGCAATTTCTTGTGCGTCATATCCCCAATATCTTTTTCGGTTGGATTTTTTTCTGTCTCCATATCGAATGCTGTATTGAGGTTCCGGATCGTATGGAATTCCCAAATGTGCCGCCACAAAAATCAAATCCACATTTTGTTTTCGCACAATGGGAATATATTTTTCCAAAGCTTCTTTGGCGGAAATGATATCTATGTTTTTGATGTTTTCGGGAAAACTCATTTTTTTTGTATCGGTGGTCGTAACACCGATGATACCGATTTTAATTCCCATTTTTTCTATGATTATGTATGGCTTCACATAATCCACGAGTTCATCCGTTCCTTTCTTGAGAATATTGCAAGAAAGTATGGGAAATTTCGCTAACTTATATGTTGCTTTCAAAGAATCTTCACCAATATCGTATTCGTGGTTTCCCACAACGCTCAAATCATATCCGATCATGTTCATATAAGTGACGATAGCACGACCTTTGGTGACGGTTCCAATCGGATGACCTTGAAAAATATCGCCGGCGTCAATGAGAAGATTATCGCGTTTAACTCCGTCGCTTAATTTGCGAACACTTTTGATATAAGTTGCAGCGGAACCACCTCCGCCCAGCATCGGCGGAAAATTCGGGTTGATAAAAGTGGCTTCATATTTATCAATTCCGCCGTGAATGTCGTTTGTAAAGATAATATCCAATAATAGGTCTTCCGAAAAAAGAGGAATGCTTATTATCAAAATAAGAAGAAAAATTTTATATTTCATAAATCCACCAATCTGAAAAAATAAAGATTACCATTTGAAACTAACGGAACTTACCACTTTTATAAAAGATTCGGAAACTTCGTCGGGATTTTCCCAACCTCTGTTTTCCGGAGTAATGCTGTTCCATAATTCCGCATAATTATAAAAACCGTCCATAAACAAATCCAGCGTTTCGTATTTTCGGTGAGAATATTCCGCCGAAATATCGAATCGGAAATTTTTCAAAAAGGAAAATCCTGTTCCCGCCGTAAAAGTCGGCATAGAAATTTTTTCCGCCATCACCATTTCCGAATCCTCGATTAAATGATAATCCGTGTTATAACGAAAACCGATTCTCAATGGTAAATTATAACTCAATTTGTGTTCTACGCCAACATAATAGTTAAATTCATCATCAAAAAGCGTATTAACAGCCGACCAATTAACCAATTCCACATCGCAGTTAAAGAAAGTTCTCATAATGTTTCTGGGTTGGAAGGAAAATCCTATTCGGAAGCGAGAAGGAATTTTATATTCTCCGTATTTTTGAGCAAAATAATCGGAATACATCAAGGAATCGATAACAACATCATTTTCATCATAAATGTATTGGTAAAGAAGCGTATCGATTTTAGCGCCATTCACGAAACCGCCGGTTTCCACATCAAATTCGACTTTTGGAGAATAACTGAAACCCAAAGAAAATCTGGGACTAATCTTGATATTTCCGCCGATTTTCAAACCGAAATCATCAAAATCTCTTTTTACAACCACAGAAGTATCGGGCAAATCGCCGGCAACTGTTTCTTCGGCGTAATCAGACCAATCAACTCTTTTGGAAAGTTTCGTATCTCCATCCAATTTGGAAAATTCAAAACCGATTGATAAAAGGTCTTTGTAATTAAAAGAAGAAACAAAACCCATAGAATTTATCGTTCCGTCGCCTTCAATATAATTTTGAGCAATTATTTGCGGATATTGGTTGTAATCGCTTCCTTCGTCGTTGCGCACTTCTTCTTTATAATAAGAATTGAAATCGACCAAAGGACGATAAAACGCGGCTGCGGAAAGTCCGAATTTTTCAAAAGAATATTTATAATGTATTCCTAACGAATATTCGCTGAAATAATTTACATTGGAAGCATAAGTTGCGTCGTCGATATAACCGTCGAAAAAATTATACATCGGCAAACTGCGATTATCGTCGTTTTTCATCACTCCCAAAGAGAATTGATAGCCGAATCCTTTTTTCATCATTCCCAGATTGGCGGGATTGATAAAAGCGTCAAAAAGTCTGTTTCCGCCTGAAACCGCCGCTCCGCCCATCGCCGAACTTCGAGCGTCATTATTTTCGATAAAATTTCCTGATTCCCGCTCCAAAAGGGAATACGACAGCAAATTTAATCCGACCGTCACCGTAAAAATTAATATGAGAAATTTCTTCATTTATCCTCCAAAAATTACCTTTATTTTAAAATTTCCAATCCAATTGTAATCTGATTGAATGTTCTTTTCTCTCCACTCTGGCAAAATAGTTTTCTCCGACATCTTCGGAAGGCTCATTCCACCAAGCTCTCCATTCTTCCTCTTTGGTGCGATAATGTTTGATTTTATATTTCAGAGTAAGGTAAAGATTATTGGAAATTCTGTCGTGAATGGAAAACCAGAATTTCATTCCTTTTTCTCCCATAAAATCTATTTCCATATCTTCCCAATCCCAATGTGAAATGCCGTGTCCGTCCCAGAAAATAAAAGAACCTGCAACTTTTAGATTCTTATTGAAATTATGAACATAGTCCACATTTATATAATCACCGTGAATAAGTGAGGTTCCTTCCGCAATTGTATCGTTTTCGTTGGAATCCGGAGTGTGTGCTTCGGCATCATTTGACAAATACGGATAGGGTGGAAACCAAACTTTGTTATAACGATATTCCAAAGAAATTTTGTCGTAATTGGAAAGATACGCAATAATTCTGGCTGTTGTTTCGTCGGTTTTGGAAACACCTTTGTCGGCATCGTCGTCATAACGATTAATCTGATGTTTGTATTTCAAGCGCAAGCTGAGTTGATAAATCGGGCGAAAATCCATTTCTCCCTGAAAACGCAAACTTTTTCTGGCGTCTGCTTTGCGTTCCCACAAATCCAAATAAGCGCGGCTCAAAGTCAGATAACGATTCATTCTGTATCGGGTTTCAAAATAAACGCCTCGTTCGGCTTGAGCCTGGGCGGAATTAATATAAAGATCCGCGAGAAGCGGATTATTCAGAGTGTAAGCATATTTATCGAAAACAGTGTCGTCGAATTTTTCATGTTCGGAAAAACCACGCGCGTAAGGATTGTCAAAATCAAGATCATAATCGCGATAAAGCGACAACAGATAAAGATCGGAAAATTGAGTGTAAGCACTGATTATCATTGCTTTCGGATCGTCGCCAAGCTTAAATTCGCTGCCGTCAACAGAGAGTTCGGCGTATTCACCTTGAACGGAAGTATTATTGAGCACGGTTCGCCAATCGAAACCGATAACGCGACGATAATTTCTTTCGTAATTCTCTGTTTTGGTAGAGTATAAAGCGGCAATTTCGCTATCCATAATTTTATATTTTTTATCGGCGTCGTCATTGGTGCGAATAAGCAAATATTTCAAACTGTCCGGCGAATAAACTTGAAAATAGCGATCGTAAACAGCTTCATAACCGGTAAAACCAAAATGGGTTCCGATAATCGGAGAAATTTCCAAATGTCCGCCGCGAATTTCTTCTTGAAAAGCGTCGGAACGAGGAGCAATATTAATTGCAAATTCGTTTGTGTGAGAAACACCGGTATCGTCAGTCCAGGAATAGTTGTTAAAAAATTGCTCGGCATTTTCTATTTCCTCATCGGTGAATCTTCTGGTTGCGGTAATATATGAGAACAAATTATCTTCTTCATCGATAATTCCATTGTTATTGCTGTCGAAAACAACAGCATCTTTTTTATCGTTGGAATAGAAAAAAGCGGCGTTCAGATGAGGAGAATTCCATTCGATTGCAGAACCTCGCAAAGCATATTCTTGTGTTCGAGAAAGGTCGCCGATGATGCCGGTTATCCTTTTGCTGAAACCAAAACCGGTTTTACGGGAACTATAAAAATCGGTGTTTTCCATAACCAACCCTTCACCGAATGTGGCACGATAATTTCCCAAAATAACTTTGATGTTTTTATTATGATAGCCGGCAAACATTTTGTTGTCGATACTTATTTCGTCTGTTAAATCATTGCTGGAAAAAGGAAGGAATTTGCTGAAAATATTTTTTAAGTTTTGCTGAAAAATATTAGGTTCTCCCTTTCGGGAATTATACAAAATTCCGGCTTGCCATTTATTGCCGAGACGAATACGGAATTTGTTGGAAATCGCCGGCGAATATTTATCCATTTGGAAATAGCCCCAGAACGATTGGTTTTTTTGCCGCGGAGAAATGCTGTTGCTTCCGTCCATTGCGCTGACCATAGATTCCTTATACATCTCTTCAGCTTCTTCTTCATAGACATTGTCATTATATTTTAATTGGTAATCGATGAAGAGCTTATCGCTTTTTTGTTCGCTTTCGGAATAATAGATGTAATTTTTCAGATTGGTAGCTCCGTAGTGAGAAAGTCCGGGCGTTTTTCTCAAATCACGATAATTGGCAATGGTGTCGCCTTTTGCTTGTCTTTTCAGAATTGCGGCGGCATCAATCGGAGAAACATTCGGCATATTCAGAACTTCGGAAAAGGTGAGTTTGTTGATGTCTCGCGGAGTCATCAGATAATTTTCCCAAACATCCGAAACGCCTTCCTGAAAACCTTCGTTACTTCCCAGCCTTTCGATGAGATAATAAATCTGCTCTCTGCGTTGAGCGGCTTTATCCTGCTCGATGTAATGCGAAACCATTACCAGCGGTTTTAGTTTGAGAAGCGTTTTTTGGTCAATGGAAGGAATTTTCCTCAAGTCGTAAAAACTGGTAAAATATTGTTGATAATACCGGAAATCATAAATGTCTTTAGCTTGTTGTTCGGTAATGGGAAGTTTTTTAAGTTCATCCAAACTTGCTTTGTTTAAATCAATCAATTCGGCAAACAAACCGATAAAAACACCTAAAAAAATCAAAAAGAAAATTTTTTTCATATTTATAACCTTTACGCACAAATTCTGCATACTTTACACATTTTTCTTTTGTGCAAAGAGCAAACAAAATTTTAAGTGTTTTTGTTGTAAAGTTTTTTTCACTTTCCGATTTTCCAAATATTCCTTATTCCCGAAATCATCAGTAAGGTTCGGCGTATTTCTTATTTCCGAATAAAAAAAGTTTGACAGCGTTGCTTTATCTCAGATTTGTTGCTTTAAATTTGTGGAGGGACAATGGCAGAAGATTTATTGATAAAAAAGAAAAGAGAATTTTCTCTGATTGAACTTTTGATGATAATTATGGTTGTGGGAATAATTTTTACTTTGGTTATTCCGATGAATATCGACAGAAGAAATTATTCCAAAATAAAGGAAGCTATCAAAAATATTCAAATCATCGCAAGAGCCGACAACGAATTCAAAAATAATCCGGAAAACGGTTATTACGCTTTTGACATCGGAATGCTGAATGTGGCGGATAAACTCGAAAAAACCGGCGATGTTTTTCTTTTTGATTATTCCGTGACAGACAGCACTGTCGTTGCTACAACAAACGAAAATTTCGGTAAAGCCGGCGCAGTGATTTATTATTATCTACCAAATGGTCCGTGGGGAATAGGAAAAGACAAAATTTCCGAATCAGTGCTCGATCCGGCTTGGCTTCCGTAATTCATTTTTTTAAGCCTCTTTCAGCAAACCTTCAGCCGTTTCCGGTTTGAAGGTTTTTTATTATGAATTCTTTTTTGCAAAATTATTTTCGTCGTTTTTGGGAGAACGGTCTTCTCTTTTTTCCTTTTTTTATTGGTTATGCGGAAACTCATTATCGTTTGAAATTCTTTAAACCGCGATATTATCAAAAATTTCCGGAAGTCATTGCCGATGTTCCGATTCGCGTGGTAAAAAAAATCACCCGTTCCCTTCCTATTTTAATTATCATCAAAGACGCTGATTTATTTCCGGTTGTTTTGCA
>NATF01000103.1 GCA_002085205.1 Candidatus Cloacimonas sp. 4484_275
TGGTCTTCGTAAGTAAAAATAGTTCCGGTTTGTGCCGCTTTTTTTAATGCTTCTTCATCAAGCTCGGTAGGAGCGGAAAAATTCCACACTTGAAGTGAAATCCCTTGTTCGGAAAGAATTTTGGCAATTTCGAGCGCTCTACCGGTTAAAGTTCCCATCGTCAGCAAAGCGGCATTGGTCCCGTCTCGAAGTAAATCCGCTTTCCCGAATTCAAAACGATAATTTTCATCGAAAAATATTTTGCCGTTTTCGTCTTTGATAATTTCCAATTTTGAACGACCCATCGCCACCAAATAATTTCCTCGTTTTCCCGCGACATAACGAATTATGTGGTCTGTTTGATTGGCGTCCGCCGGAACCAAAATTTTGAAATGATAGAGATTTTTCATTACTCCGAGATAATCTATACATTGATGCGTTTTTCCGTCTTCACCGACATCGAGTCCCACATGAGTTGTTATGACTTTCAAATTGGTTTCGTTAATATCGTTTAGGCGATGTTGATTGTAGGTTTCGTCAATGCCGAAAACACCGAAATCGGCAAAGAAAACCTGGATGCCGTCTTTTGACATCGCACCGGACATCACCGCCGTGTGATGTTCCATGATACCGCTTTCGTAGAAATTTTCCGGAAGATTTTTCTCAAAAGAATTTGTTTTTACGCTTCCCTGTAAATCACAATCAAAAACCGCAAGCAATTTTTTATTTTCTTCGGTTGAATTAAGAACGGCAATATCCGCGATTGCATTTCCCCAAGCCGAACGATTATCGGTTTTTTCCGAATAAATTATCGATTTTCCGGTTTTAAGAGAAAAATCTTTATCCGATTTGCCGGAGTTGGGAAGAGGTTTAAAATTTTCTCTCATTTTTTTGTATTTTTCCAAATTATTAGCTAAACCGAGTTCGGAAAGCGCTTGGTTTAACTGCTCTTCGGAAAGCACGGAGCCATGATATTTTTCCTTATTCTCCATAAAAGAAACACCTTTTCCCATAATCGTATTTGCCAAAATCAAAGTAGGATTGGGTGTTTTTACCGCTTCAAAGATAGCGTTCTGGATTTGAGCGAAATCGTGACCGTCAATTTCAATTACCGTCCAACCTTTTACCGCTTCAAAGATAGCGTTCTGGATTTGAGCGAAATCGTGACCGTCAATTTCAATTACCGTCCAACCATCGGAAATATAATTATCTTTTATGTTTTGCGGCATAACTTTTGCAATGTTGCCGCTAATTTGCAATTTATTATAGTCAATAAAAGCGGTAACATTCGCCAAATCTGCAAAGCCAATTCCGGCGGAAAGACCTTGTCCCAAATTACCTGTTGCCCATTCCACTCCCGGAACAGAAGGCTCGATGTGTCCTTCGAAAATACTTCCGGCCAAACGAAATTGAGAAATTGCCTCGTCAAGGTTGAAAAAACCCATCATTCCCAGAGTCGCATAAAGTGCGGGAGATATGTGTCCGTTGCTGACGATAACGCGGTCGCGCTTTTCCCACAGCGGATTTTTCGGATCGATATTTATTAAATGGTAAAGCGTAAGCAAGAAATCAATTGTGGACATCGAACCGCCCGGATGACCGGATTTTGCCAAAGTTGTCATTTGTAAGATTGCTCCGCGAGCCATATTGGCAGATTTTTTTATTTTTTCCAATTCTTCAAATGTTAATTGTTTTTTTTCTAGATTCATATTTTCTCCGATCTATTTTATTTTTTTTGAAAAACTCAAGCTAAGTTTTATTGCGTGATAATCTTTTCCACTTCTTGTTTGTCTTCGGAATAAGTGAACGCATTTAAGAGATTGTGGGCGTTGTCCTTATCCGTAATTTTGGGATAGACGATACGAACAATATTGATTTTGTCTTCCGAAAAAGAAAACGCTTCAAGCAATCTAACGAGTTGGTCGATTGTGAAATAATTCGATTGAGCGGCAATTCGTACCACCGAAGTTTTGTCGTCGGCAAAACCTTCATTTTCCACATTCTGCAATTCTTTTTTACGGAATTATCCTCAACTTTAATCTGTAATCCGCCGAAAGGACTGTTGATGGAAATATTTTCCGCAAACAGAAAAAATATTGAATTTAACAGAAGTATGATAAATAATTTTTTCATAATATTCCTCCGAAATTTTTGGTTTGAAATTTGCCAAAGCCGTTTTTTAAGCAAGTTTTTTTTCCGAACAAAAAAACCTCCAAAGTGAAAAAACTTTGAAGGCGTAATCTAATATTCACCAAAATTTTTAATGCGGAATGATCCCTAACCAGTCACCCAAAAGAAATTGAAGTCTCCCGATTAAAAGAGAGATTCTTGCCATTGCGGTGTATCCGAAAGCCGCACCGAAACTTACCATTAAAAAATAAATTCCGATTTTAGCCGTTGTTCCGAAGGCGCCTTCGTGTTTTTTGCTGAAGTAGAAATAAATTACTCCCGTGATTGTTCCGACTACAAGTAAAATTTGACCGATTACATCAATCCAATTTCCTGCTGCAAAAGGATTTATCATTGTTGCCGTAAGTTGTTTGATAACATCTGATTTGACAAATTTCATGAAGGCAAGACCGGAAGTGGTTCCAATGGAAAATGCAATCGGATAACGACTTATCCAATTTCCTTTGGGAAGAAGACGCAAAAGCATCATCACGCCGAGAACAGCCGGAACAAGCTTGATCCAATTCGCGCCGAAATCGGCTTTCAACGGATTGAACAAATTAGGTATGAGAATCGAATAAATCGTATAAATAAACCAATAACCGGCCGAAAGTCCCACAAAAATTTGTTCCGCAACCTTATAAAAAGGATTATCTTTATACAAAAAACTAAAAATTGCCAATGTAAAATAAGCTCCCAACCAAATACCGAGAATATTGAAGAAATGAACCATATTTTCCTCTTATTTTTTCTTTTCTTTTTTCTTTGCAATCCAGAAATTGATATTAGCCGTGAGAATGAAAACGATGATAATGAGATGAGCGAGCGATTGAGCGTCCATTCCGCTGGTTGCCGTTCCCAGCGTGCGAATCAGTTTTTCGTATTCCGCCGCTCCCTTTAAACCTGCAATCAAACCCGTAAGTTGTTTTTGTTCGTTCACATAAGGAAGAATTGCCGGCGCGCTTACTCCGGTAACACCGCCGGAAGTTTTTAATTTATAAGTATCGTGAGCAACCTGAACCCACTGTTTTATTCCCGGATCTCCGGCGGAAAAGGAAATAACAAAAGCTATGGTTTCAAAGTTATTTACGCCATTCATGATAGGAAGTTCATCAATGGAAGTACCGTTCATATCTTGAGGAAAAATTGCCCGCAGGTTTCTTCCCATTGCCTGAATTGTTACCATTCCACCGGCTTTGTAGCCGAGATTTACATAATTTTCACCGTATTTTAAATTTGGAAATTCGTCTTTCAATTGGTCAACAATATCGGAAGCCATTTGCACTCCCATCGGCCAAAGAGCGGTGAAAATAATTTTTAGGTTCTTCTGAAAACATTGTTTTACAACCGCCCGAGCCATCGGATGCAATTCCGGTTTGCTGGCGGGATCGTAATCAAAAGATAAAATTACTTTGGAATCGGGAGGAGTATTTTCCACAAGTTCATAGACATTTCTGACATTTTCCGAAACGGAGATGGGCAAACCTATTTTAAGAATTAAAGGAAGAGCCACTCCAAGAAAAATCGTCAAAAAAATCCATCTTCTATCCAATTGTTTCTTTTTTTCAGCCATAATTAATCACCTCCGAGATAGGAGCGTTCGATTCCCAAAATAATTCGAATGGAACTTCCGATAATACCGAGAGCGGCTCCAATCATAATAGCGCGCTGACCGGCGGTTGTCGGATATTTCATGATGAATTCCGTGATTTTCGGTAAATGGAGAAAATTGAGAGAATCGGGAATCCAGCCGGTGAGTAAAAAACCGATACTCGTATTTCCCAGCATCACCAAAATTGCGGCGACGAGAAGCAAAGTGGATTCGAATGTTCTGGCAATAAAGGCTCTATAAGCCGCGGAAGCGATGAAAAAAGCAAGCAATGAAAACATAGTTGCCTGCAAATGTTGATAAATATTGTCGAAAAGATAATCAAAAGGTTTGGAACCTATAAAAGCGGAAATCTGATTTCCGTTTCCCAACAAACCGGGATTTTTTTCCGTTCCCCAAAAAATTCCCAAAGCCACCATAACGATAAAACTGACCAAAGTAATGATGTAATACTGCCAATTTTGATCAAAAACCAATTTTCCACTTCGCCTGAAATGGAACCGAACGGTTTGTGCGGAATAAATTCCGAAATAATCATCAGGATACCGATAAAAAATGTCAAAAGCAACGGAAGTTTTCTTTTCATATATTTTTTCTCCAAAATTTAATGCGAAATCAGAAAATCTTTCAAAAAGTGAATGTTTGCAATTTCTAAAATAATGCCGATTATAAGAACGATTACAAAAACGGCTTTTCCCAAATCTTGTCCTTTTAAACTGCCGAGTTGATGCGGATCTTTGGAAAGATAAGCGGAAGCGGCAAAAAGTTCTTCACCGATAAGAGTGTAATCGCAGGCAACCACGAAAAAGGGAAGCTGACTCGGCATTGCGGTTCCGGAAGTTTGAATGGCTCCGCTGGCAAAACCCGTTTCCGCCAAAATGAGAGATTCGGCGTAAAATGCACCTAAAAAGAAATTAGCGGCGGGTTTTTCTCTAATCATAATTCCGTCCACTCCGGCAACGAAACCGAACTGATCGTCCGTAAGATAAAACACGGAGTCGGATTTGTATTCGTCGGGTCGTCCCGCTTTTAAATAAGCTTCTTTCACGATTTCTTTAGCGGTGGAAAGCACCATTGAACGGCAAACGGGAACGATGATATCGGCTTCGTGTTCTGCCGCTTTTTGGGCAAGTTTTCCCAAAATCGTGAGTCCGGCGATAGTCTGCATGTCGTCAAGATCAAGGGTTCCCGGAATGAACAAAATCGGTTTTCCCATTTCCGTTGCTCTTCCCACGGATTCATCCATAGAATCAAGACCGGCAATTCGTCTGATGTAAAGCTCTTTTCCGCTTTTTGCCGAAAATATGTA
>NATF01000011.1 GCA_002085205.1 Candidatus Cloacimonas sp. 4484_275
CTTTATTTCAATATAAATATTATTGTGGAAGGAAAAATTGCCGATACTTTTTCAGGAGAAGGAAGAAGAAACCATCGCGGCGGTAATTGCGCTTTTGTTCAACATGGAAACCAAGGATTAACTTATACGGAAGTATTTAGAGGACAATATCCTCAGGAAACCAGCGGTTATGACGAAGTTTTGGAAGTTCACCAGGCAACGGGAGTTCCGGGTAATTTTCACATGGCGGGAACTCTCATTACTGCGGCGGAATGGCATGATCCCGATTTTAACGATTGGTTGAGAACGGGAGTCTCCGAAGGTTGGGCGGCAATGCTCACTTCCGCTTATGCACAACATATTATGCCTTTTGCGACGGATGAGATGAACAATTGGGCGGTTTATACGGAGAAAGAACTCGTAAACTATGTTTATGATTATGTTCCCAAAGTGGCTTGGGTTCCGGAAAGAGTTTGGCTTGCCGACGGAACTTATCCGGATGCCGGCTTATCCGATTCATGGTTGGGAGACAATTGGACTCAACATGGAGTGGAAGCTGTAATTTTGGATGATTCTCCTCATCTCGATAATGTGGGTTACGATAAAAGCACAAAAATAACTTGGATGAATAACGGGAGCGGAATTACGCTTAGGGTTATTCCTATTTATAACGATTTTGTAGGACAAGTTCAATATGATCCGGATGCCGCCAAAGCAACTATTTCGGGAACCGGAGATTATGGAATTGCAATTTACGGAACGGATTGGGAAGCTTCCGCCGAGATGAATGAACATCACGATACTTTTTTTCTGGATAATTATGAAAATATAATTTGGTGGTGTCACGATAATTATCCGGCGGTCAATACTTGGAAACTTGACGATGCGATTAACAACTCGAATTTCGATACACCCGGTGTGGATATTGTCAAAGGAACTTATTTCCTTCTCGGTGGTTATGACGGTTACGGAGGAAGCAATAATTCTTGGTACACCGATTGGGCTTCAACCGCTTCTCACAGTGATTTTCATTCTCCCGCTTGGGATTATGGAACTGTTTGGTATGACGCTTTTTCAAATTTAATGGATGCTCCGGATAATAATATTTCCCAACTCGGTTGGTACACGATGATGACGAATTTACATGAAACCGGTTGGCACGATGACGGGGCGATTAGCGGATGGGTTCACAGATATTCTTCCCACATCAAAAACGCAAATGTCTATGAAGAAGCTTCTCATTGGTTGAATGGCGAATATGCGGATACCACAAATGCATTCATGAGTGACATTGATCACGACGGAGGAGATGAATTAATTATTCATAACGATAAGATTTTTATGGTGTTCGAAGGTATCGGCGGTAAAGCGAATTGGATTTTTACCAAGGATTGTAACGGCGTTTCCGTAGTTGGTTCGGACAATGTTTATTGGTCGGAAACGGACGGCGATTACAATGAAAGTTCTTATAATCATTTTGCCGCTCTCTCGGATGTTAGTCCGAATTACCAAAACGATATTTACAGCTTTGTTATTGATTATTCGCGGGGAAACGAAGCCCAAGTTTCTTTGTATGACGGAGTGATTCACAAAGTGGTTCGAGTGACGACGGGGAATAATTATGCGGAAGTAATTTATTACGCCGGCGATACGGATGTTTATATCAAATCCGGTTGGACTCCCGATTATTTGGCTACGATTTGGAATGTTAATTGGGAAAGAGTGTGGGATAATGATGTTGCTTATATGGGACAAAAGAACTTAAATTCGGGCGCAACCGTTGCTTATGTTTTGAACGACGGCGGAACGAACCATGTCTCTACCTTTGAAGGAACTCTTGTGAAAGGAGATGAAATTCACGGTTATGATAAATTCAAATTTTTGCTTTTTGCCGGTTGGACAGATTCCACTTATTCTCAATTGGAAGCATTGCAATCTTTGAATCTCGACGAATTTCCGCCTGAACTTTATGAATATGCCCAGAAAGTTGATAATAACATTATTCAGCTTAGTTTTGATGAAGCGGTAGAAGAAACGACAGCCGAAAATTCGGCAAATTATTCTTTCAGTGGATTTTCCAATACTTACACCATTGATTATGTGGAACGACAGTCAAATTGGAATGTAATTTATATTTATCTGAATGAGAATTTGATTGCCGGGGATGCCGGAAATATAATTGTAAATAATGTGGAAGATTTGAACGGTAATCGAGTAAATGATAACAGCTCTGCCTATTTGGAAATTCCTAACGGCATAACTCCTCATCATATTTTTATTGACGGTACAAATGATTTTGACCAAACGACCGAGCGAATCCAAGAAAATACGGATACACTCTTTATTACATGGGATGCAGATTATCTGTATATCGGATTTGAAAGTTTGGCATTAGATAGTTTGGGAGATTTCTTTGTCAATATTGATGTAAATCAGAATGATACTTTAGGTGCTGTTTCGGATTCTTGGAGTCGGGTTAATTTTTCCGGGAAATATTTACCGGAATACCAAATTGCCATCGAAGGACACGGAAGCTCCATTCAATTGAATAGTTGGTCGGAGAGCCGCGGTTGGAGTTATTCTCATTATCCCGGCAACGGATGCGGAAGTTATGAAGGTTGGGTTGAAAATCCTTACACGGAAATCAGCATACCGTGGTCGGGTTTAGGGAATCCGACAGGAATAGCAATAAGCGTTCATACGACGGAAGAAGACAATCAGGTTGTTACCAATGTATTTCCCGATAATAATCCTGTCGGTGATAATCCTACTTTTACCCAAGCTTTTATGTTCTATCAACCGGAAATTGACGGAGATATGCCGCTCATGGAATATGAACCTTATAATGTTAATTATTCGCAGAATGATTCATTGGATGTTCCTGAAAACATAACGATAACAGTAGATTCTGATTCTGTACATATTTCTTGGGATTCGGTTAGTCAAGCATCTTCATACAAAATATATTCATCGACCGATCCCTATTTAGCTACTGAAGATTGGACATTTGAAGCCGAAACAAGCGAGTTGGAATGGAGCGAAGCTCTTGGTTCAGAAGAAAAGAAGTTTTATTATGTAACGGCAAATAATTAGTATTGATTTAAGATTGATTGTGATATAGTTATAAAAAAGGTCGAAATTTTAAATAAATTTCGACCTACAAATTTATCAGAAGGTTTAATAATTTATAAAAATGATATTATTTGCCCTTCTTTTTATGACGATTTTTTCTCAGTCTTTTTTTTCTTTTGTGGTTACTGATTTTATAGCGTTTTCTTTTTTTTCCGCAGGGCATTAAACCTCCATTTTTATTTTAGATTAGCTTCGTTAACTTCTTCTTTAAAGGCACGAGAAAATTTGAATGTCGGAACGACTCTTTCGGGAACAACAACTTTTTCTTCGGTCTTCGGATTTCTTCCGATTCTTTCTTTTCTTTGTTTTAATTTAAAAGTTCCGAACCCTCTGATTTCAATATGTTTTCCTTCTTTCATCGTATCTTTAATTGCTTCCAAAAACGCATCAACAGCCAATGCTACATCTTTGCGAATGATGCCTGTTTCAGCCGAAACAATTTTAACCAAATCTGCTTTTGTCATATTCCATCTCCCTTTCATTTTTGCGTCTTAAATTAAGACACCGTTTTTGCTGTCAAGCACTTTTTGTGTAACATACATTAAAATAAAATGTTACAATTTTGTGGTAAGAATTCTTATGAATACTGATATTTTCTTTAAAAAGGGAATTTATCATCGAGCAAACAAATATTTTTTTGTAGAAAGAAAGCGGTTGATTATTTTTACTTTAATAAATTGGGAAGTATAAATTTTATTGACACCAAAAAAAACATTTTTTCTTTGGAAAAAATTCGTGATTTTAAGGAGAAAAAATTATGAAAAAAATAAAATTCGGATTAATCGGTTGCGGGCGAATATCTGCCAAACATTTTGAAGCTATCGCAGAGATTGATAATGCCGAAATTGTTGCTTGTGCCGATATTGTGGAATCAAAAGCAAAAGAAGCCGCGGAAAAATATCAAATTAATGCTTATTATAAAGATTATATAGAAATGCTGGAAAAAGAAAAATTAAATGCCGTTTTGATCTGTACTCCCAGCGGACTTCATCCTCAAATGGGTATAGAAGCCGCTAAAAGAAAAATACATGTGGTTACGGAAAAACCAATGGCAATAGACCTGCGATCTGCGGATCAACTCGTTCAGGCTTGTGATGAAAACGGAGTTCAACTTTTTGTCGTGAAACAGAATAGATTGAACCCTTCGATTCAACTTTTGCGAAAGGCGATTGAAAAGGGAAGATTTGGAAAATTGTTTAGCGCAAATGCGACCGTTCGGTGGACCCGTCCACAGAGTTATTATGATTTGGCAAAATGGCGCGGTACCTGGGAATTTGACGGTGGAGCATTTATGAATCAAGCTTCTCATTATTTCGATTTAATTCGCTGGATGATGGGTCCGGTTGAATCGAAGTTACCATGAACACTTTTCCGAAAAATTATGAAGGTTCCTTGACCATTATGGGAGAGAACGGAATGGTTAAAATAGGTGGAATTGCCGTAAATAAAGTGGAGTGTTGGGAATTTAAAGATTATGACGATGATGACAAATTAATCGAAACCGCTCAAACAAACCCTTCAAGTGTTTATGGCTTTGGGCATTTAGGTTATTTGCAACATGTAGTGGAAGCGCTTTTAGGCAACAAAGAACCGGATATCGATGGTCGTGAAGGAAGAAAATCATTGGAACTGATTCTTGCAATGTATGAATCTGCAAAAGTTGGAAAGCGAATTGCGTTACCGTTAAAAAGATATTAAAAATGTGTATGAGGTGAGCTTTTGTTAGTTCAAGAATATTTTAGAAGTAGGCAAGAATTATTAGAAAAAGCTTTGGATAAATATTTGCCGCCGGTAACCGAATATCCGGAAAATCTGCATGCGGCGATGAGATATTCCGTTTTTAACGGTGGAAAAAGACTTCGTCCGATTTTGTTCTTTGCTACTTATGAGATGTTGCTCGGAAAGAAAAACATCAATCGTATTAAAAGGGTTATTCCGGTAGCTTGTGCTTTGGAATTTGTTCATACGGCTTCCTTGATACATGATGATTTGCCGAGTATCGACAATTCCGTTGAAAGACGAGGTAAACCAAGTTGTCATGTTAAATTTGGTGAAGCGACGGCTATTTTAGCGGGCGATGCTCTTCTTACGAAAGCAATTGAAATTCTTACGGAAATCAACAATAAAACCAAAGCGATAAAATGTATTCAAATTTTGAATCGAGCCATTTCTTCGCACGGAATGATCGGCGGTCAAACGGTTGATGTCCTCTCTTCCAAAAAGAAAATAAACATTAATACCTTGCGTTATATTCATTTGAAAAAAACAGGTGCTTTGTTGCAGGCGGCGACCGAACTTGCTTGCGTGATGTATGGAGCGGATGAAAATGTTTTGATTACTCTTAGTAATTTTGCTTTAAATCTGGGGCTGGCTTATCAAATTGTTGATGATATTTTGGATGAAGTGGGAAGTTACGATGTTCTGGGAAAAGAACCGGGAAGCGACACAAAAAGCAATAAAGCCACTTATCCTTCCCTTGTCGGTTTGGAAAAATCGAAGAAACAAGCCGAAAAACTTCTTCGGGATTCCTATAATATGATCAAAAATATGAAAAACAACGATATTCTTGTGGAATTCGTTGATATGATTAAGGAAAGACTTCCATAATTCAATGTCTTTTTTCAAACTCATCAGACCGTTTAATTGCCTGTTTATTGCTTTAACCGTTTTGTTCGGAGCTTTTTATCGGAATGAAATATTTTTTTCGTTTCCTGTAATTTTTGCGGTTTTATCGGCGGTTATGATTGGCGGCGGCGGTTATGCCGTAAATGATTATTTTGACTATCCGATTGATAAAATCAACAAACCGCACCGAGTTTTACCTTCCGGCAAAATTAAACCGAAAACGGCTTTTATGTTTGCAAGTTTTCTTTTTGTTTTCGGCATTGCTTTTAGTTTTTTTACCGGAAATATTTTTTGTGTGATAATTGCGATTTTGAACAGTTTGTTTTTGTTTTATTATGGCAGATATTATAAAATGAAATTTCTTTCCGGAAATTTGATTGTGGCTTTTACGGCGGCATCCGCATTTGTTTACGGCGGATTTTCCAACCACAATGTGCGCAATAGTTTTATTATTGCGATTTTTTCTTTTTTATACACCATAATCAGAGAATTTATCAAGGATGCGGAAGATATAGCGGGTGATGTTCGTTTCCGAGCCGAAACATTAGCCGTGAAATTCGGACCCAAAAAAACGGTTGTTTTTTCGATAATTCCCACTGTTTTTATCATAATGTTTATGAACTATCTTTTTTATTCCGGAATTATATCTTCCAAACTTTTTATGATTCTGAATCTGTTGGGGACGATTCCTTTGATATTTTTTATAATTTATCTTTTGAAAAATCCTAAAAAAAAATCTTTTTCGCGTATCTCCGTTTTTATGAAAGTTGACATGTTGGCATTGCTTTTTTCTTTCTGGTTTGAGAATTAATTTTATGGGAAAAATTATGAAAACTTATAAAAAATTATTGGAAATGGCGGAGAAAAGGGCAAATTACTTTTGTCTGCTTGATCCTGATAAATTTGAAGAAAACGAAGCTGCCGTTATAGCCAAAAGATGTGAAGACAACGGAGCCGACGGACTTTTGGTCGGCGGCAGTTTGATGATTAATAATAACTTTGAGAAAAATTTAAAATTGATCAAAGAATCGGTAAAAATTCCCGTGATTATTTTTCCGGGTTTGTTTAGCTGTGTTTCGCCGTATGCAGACGCGATTTTATATCTTTCTCTGATTTCCAGTCGCAATCCGCAAATGCTGATCGGAGAGCAGGTTCGTTCCGCTCCTCTGGTCAAACATTACGGTTTGGAAGCAATCGGAACGGGTTATATGCTTATTGAATCGGGGAACAGCACTTCCGTTCATTATTTGTCGCACAGCTTTCCGCTTCCGCATTCCAAAAACGATATAGCCGTAGCGCACGCACTTGCTGGTGAGTATTTGGGAATGAAAATAATTTATATGGATTCCGGTTCCGGCGCCAAATTTCCGATTAGTAACGAAATGATTAATGCCGTGAAAAAAAATATTTCCGTTCCTCTGATTGTGGGAGGCGGAATCAGGACTCCGGAGATTGCATACAAAAAAGCGCTTTTCGGTGCGGATTTTGTGGTGACGGGTAATATTTTGGAAGGCAACGACGATCCCGAATTAATCAGAGAATTTGCTGAAGCAATTCATCAGGTAAAGAGAAATGATTGATATTCATACGCATATTTTGCCGAATTGTGACGACGGTTCGCCCGATGTGAACACTTCCGTCGAAAAAATTCGTTCAATGGTCGAAGAAGGTGTAACCGATATTGTTTTGACACCGCATTTTATGAGAAAATTGTATCATAACACGGCAGATGTAATTGATGAGCGTTTTGATTTGCTCCAAAAAGCGGTAAAAGAAAACGGAATTGAAATTACTCTTCACAAAGGAGCGGAAGTTTATCTGGATTATAACATAGTCGATGATATAAAAAACGAGAAATTTTATATAAACGATACGAAATATGTTCTGGTGGAAACCGGTATGAACGGGTTTCCCGTTAATTTTCTGCAGATTTTATACGACATTGTCCGTAACGGTTTTCGACCTATTTTGGCGCACCCCGAAAGATATCAGGACATCAGCGAAAATCCGTATCAGGTGGAAGATTTGATTTTCAGAAATGTTTATATGCAAATAAATGCGGGAAGTTTGCTGGGTCATTACGGGTCGAAAATACAAGAAACGGCTTGGATTCTTCTCAATAACGGTTTTGTTCATTTTGTTGCTTCCGATGATCATTGCCAATCGGAAGATTATTCTTTATCAAAAGCTTTTTTTGAAATTAAAAATAATCTTGATTCTTCGCTGGCGGAACTGCTAATTCGCAAAAATCCGCAAAAACTTCTTAATAATGAAAAAATAGATTATATTTATATGGAAACCGTTCCTCCGCCTCCGCCTTCTTTTTGGGACAAACTACGGAAAATTTTCAAATAACCCGAAAATTTTATGATTTTGGATTTTATTTTTACGATATAAATTAAAATTATGCCAAAAAAAATTCTTATAACCGGAATCAGCGGCTTTATCGGGAGACATGTTGCGCGACAAATTTTGCAAAGTAAACATGAATTAACCGCCATCATTCGTCCGCAAACGAATTTAAAACGAGTGGAAGAATTTCAGGAAAAAGTAAATTTTGTGGAAATTGATTTAACCGACATTTCTTCCCTCAGAAATTTTCTCGATGAAAATAGTTTTGATACAATAGTTCATATCGGAGCTTTGCGCAACGGCAGAAAGTTTTCCAAAAATGATTTTTTCAAAGCAAATGTGGATGCCACCGAACAATTGATTATAAACGCCAACAGAAATAAATCCCGATTTATATTTTGTTCTTCCGTCGGTGTATTCGGAGCGATTCCGCGTGAACTTCCCGCAAATAATAATACACCGCGTCAAAATGACGGTTTTTATCATTACACGAAAATCAGGGCGGAAGCCTTGATTCAAAAATATGTTCTTTACGGTTTGCAGGCTGTAATCGTTCGTCCTTCCATAACTTACGGAATCGGAGATTACGGTTTTCCTTTCAAATTAACCAAACTCACAGATAAAAATTTATTATTTTTACCGAATAAAAAAGTTTTGATTCATCTCACGAATGTGGAACTTTTGGCACAGGCATTTCATCGACTTTTGGAATTTGAATTTACTGCCGGAGCCGCTTACATTGTCGCAGATAAGAATCCCGTTGATTTGAAAGAATTGGCTGATTTTATCAGTAATGAATTGAAAAACAAACCGTATTCAAACAAAAGAATTATCGATGAAAAATACTTTCGATTTGCGAAAAAAATCGCTCGATTTTTCAAGAGAGAATCATGGATAACGCGATTTGAATTGATTTCGGAAAGTTGGTTTTATGATACCGAAGACGCTTATCAGGATTTGAATCTGAAAAACATTTCCACAATTCCTGCATTCAAAATTGTTACCGATTGGTACAAAAGTTTAAGGAGGAAATAAATGCCGATTCCCATTTTAAAAAGCTGGGGAAAATATTTTTCTAATTACGACGAAGGGCTCGGTTCTTCTTATGAACGCATTGTTCTGAATAAAAAATTGGAAGCTGTTTGCAAACATTTTCGAGTAAAGAGAGTATTGGAAGCGCCGATTTTCGGTTTTACGGGAGTTTCCGGAATAAATTCCGTTTATCTGGCGAAAAAAGGATGTGAAATTTCTCTCGTTGATCATGACAAAAAAAGATTGGAGATGATAAATTCCGTTTGGGAAAAAATAGGATTGCCAGTAAAAACTTTTTTCTCCGAAAATTACAATAAACTGCCTTTTTCCGACAATGAATTTGATTTGAGTTGGAATTTTTCCGCTATCTGGTTTGCGGAAAATTTGGAAAAATTTTTGTCGGAATTGAGCAGAGTTACTTCCAAAGTAATTTTTATTTCGGTTCCGAATCGAAACGGATTAGGTTATCATGCGTTAAAATTTCTGGAAAAAGAAGAGATGAAAAAATATTTAAAGGAAGAAAACATCATTCCGGGAAATATAATAAAAATATTGGCGGAAAAAGGCTGGGATTTGTTGATTAAAGATTATATTGATTGTCCGCCGTGGCCTGATATCGGAATGCCGAAGAAAAAATTTTTGAAGATATTCGGTCTTGATTGGCTGATAAAAGAGAAAGTTCAAGCACCTGTTTCCATTATGGATTATTACTTGGGAAAAGACGAAAATTTTCCCGAAAAGATGATGCGTTATTATTGGTTGGAAAAACACGCTCCGAATTTTGTCAAAATGTTTTGGTCGCATCATAAATATCTGCTTTTTATTCCTCGAAAGGAAAAATGAAAAAGAACTCCGTAAATCTTTTCATCGGAATAATTCTGGGAATCATATTTTTGTTTCTCTGGATAAAAATCGTCGATTGGCGAGAGTTTTTTCATTATTTTTCTAATTTTAATTTGAAATTTGCTCTCCTTTTTTCGGTTTTTTATGTTTTTGCTTATTTTCTGCGCAGTCTTCGCTGGCGTTTGATTCTTTTTCCGATAAAAAAACTGTCGGTTGGCAATGCATTTATGATTTTTATGAACGGGCTTCTCATCAATTATTTAATTCCCATTCGCGCCGGAGAAATAGCCAAATCTATTATTCTGAAAATAAAATATAATGTTCGAATTTCGCGGAGTCTTCCCACGATTTTTATAGATAAAATTACGGACTTGTTTCCCATTATTCTCATAATGATTTTGATTCCTTTGATTTCCGTTCGTTTGAACACGGCTCTTTTTTCCATTGTGGTGGTGTTATTTTTGATTTTTTTGTTTTTCATCGGATTTTTATTTTTTTCCGTGAATCATCAATCTTTGGCTTTGAAATTTTTGCATACATTGCTTAGAATTTTTCCGAAAAAATATCGTTCCGCTTTTGAGAATTTTTTTTCTCAATTTGTGGAAGGAATGGCAATTATGAAAAATCGTTATCGGGATGTTTTGCTGATTTCTCTTCTAACGATTTTCGCGGTTTTTTCGGAAGCCGTTTATATTTTTGCGGTATTTAAAGCATTCGGCGCCAATATCGGTTTTATCAAGATTCTTTTCGGTTATACTTTGATGAATCTAACATATATTTTGCCGACTCCACCGGCGCAAATCGGTTCGAATCAATTTATGTGGGTTCTTATTTTCTCATTTGCTTTGGGAGTCGATGAAAATCTCACCAGTGCGGCAATAGCTTTTTCTCACTTGCTCACATCCGTTTGGATTTTCTTGCTCGGAGGAATTTCTTTGCTTGCCTTAAATATTAAGTTCAGCGATTTGGTTACGCGAAAAAATTGGAAAACGGAAGGTGTAAAATGAAAATGGAAAACGATACGGTAAAGATTTTGGAAAAATTGGCGGAATCGAAAGAAAAAATTTTGGGAGAAATTTCAAAGGTTATCGTTGGCCAAAAAAAAGTTATCAATGAATTTTTGATAGCTATTTTTTCCGACGGACATTGTCTTTTGGAAGGAGTTCCCGGACTTGCCAAAACGATGCTTATTTCCACGATTGCCAAAGTGATGAATATGAAATTCAGCAGAATTCAATTTACGCCGGATTTAATGCCTTCCGATATAACCGGAACCGATATTCTCGCCGAAAGTAAAAGTGACGGGAAAAGATATTTCGAATATATAAAAGGACCTGTTTTTGCCAACATTATTTTGGCGGACGAAATTAACAGAACTCCTCCCAAAACGCAATCCGCTCTTTTGCAAGCGATGCAGGAATATGAAGTTACTTCCGGCAATAAAACTTTTTCGTTGGAAAGACCGTTTTGGGTTTTTGCCACTCAAAATCCGATTGAACAGGAAGGAACTTATCCGTTGCCGGAGGCACAATTGGACAGATTTATGTTCAATATAAATATAGATTATCCTCCTTATGAAGAAGAGAAAGAAATCGTTAAAAGAACTACGGTTGAAAACACCGAGAAAATAAATGCCGTTCTTTCGGCGGAAGAGATAATTTTAATGCAGAAGGCAATCAGAGAAATTCCGGTTAGTGAACATGTTTTGGATTATGCTGTTCGGCTTGCTCGCGCCACCAGACCGCAATATCCGGAAAGTCCCGATTTTATTTCCAAATGGGTAAATTGGGGAGCAGGTCCGCGCGCTTCTCAGTATTTGATAACCGCCGCGAAAACAAAAGCTGCTCTCGAAAACAGATTGACTCCTTCCGTAAACGATATTAAAGAAATTTCTCAAATCGTTTTACAGCACAGAGTAATCATCTCTTTTGCCGCGGAAGCCGAAGGTCTAAAATCAAAAGATGTTATCGAAAAATTAATTGCGGAATTATCGTAAAAAAATATTTGCTTACCTTTTCAAAAAAATTATACTTTCATAAAGTTTGATAATGTAAAAATTTTGGAAAGGGGAATGTATATGAATAATAACAAGAGAGTAATTGTCTTCAGTACACCTACATGTTCGTGGTGTAGAAAACTGAAAAATTATCTTAGAGAAAATAAAATCCGCTTCAAGGATATTGATGTTTCTCGCGATATGCAAGCTGCCCGCGATATGGTTCGTAAAACCGGTCAGCAGGGAGTTCCGCAAATCTGGATAAACAATTATCCCGTTGTCGGCTTTGATAAAGCGAAAATCGACAGGCTCTTAGGCCTGAAATAGGAGAAATAATGGAAGAAATGGTAAAAAAATTTTTGCATCTAAGCGATGCACTTTATAACACTTGTTTGAAAAAAGAGATGATTCAAAGACAATGTACAAACATCGGCAGAATGGAATGCGAACTTTTGAATTATTTGAACAAAGTCGGCAGACCGGTCTGTATGAATGATTTGGCAAAAGAACTCAAAGTTTCTCACAGCAGAATTACTCGAATTATCGATACTTTGGTAAAGAAAAAGCTGGTGAAACGATTTCCTTCCAAACAGGACAGACGAAGTTGGTTGGCAGAAATTACTGAGAATTACAATGGTTAAACGGAATGACATTTGATGCCGAGTTAAACGGTCATCATTTTATAGTTGATGCGGAAGAACGAGTCGGCGGCAGAGATTTGGGACCGCGTCCGAAAGGTCTGGTTTTATCGGCACTTGCCGGTTG
>NATF01000012.1 GCA_002085205.1 Candidatus Cloacimonas sp. 4484_275
TTATCTTTGTTTTCCCGCAAAATTTTTGCCAATCTTTCCTGAATAAAAGTTTTCGCTTTTATTTGCGGATTGGCGCGACAATTTCCGTGAAAATAAGTATCCAGATCGTTGAACATACGACGAATTGTCAGGTCGAGAATGGTGTCGATTCCGGAAAATCCTTTTTTGTGAAGCACGACTTTTTCCAATTCTTGCTCCAGAAATTTTAGCATTTTGGCTTTATATTTTACTTTCTTGGGAATTTGGTGATGTTCGTTCACGGGAAAGTAAGGATTATCTATATAATATTCGCTGTTTTTATCTTTTATCAAAGGGTCGAGAGGTTTTTGGTAATTGCAATCCGCCCAATAAGCAAGCTCAAATTGAAAAGATTTTACGGGTTTTCCCATTCTCAATAAACCCTCTTTAATGGAAAGTTTCCACCACTCTTGCAAAAGTTCCTGCGGAGGTTTGTTTTTCAATCCGTGAATTCCGACGATTATTTTTTTCATATTTCCCCGTTTTTTAGTATTTTTTGTTTTCGAGAAAGAAAATACTCTAAGTAAAAACAGCTATTCTCCCGAATGAAATCAGCCACATTCGAAATCTGTCGTCCTTCGACTACGCTCAGGATGACGATTCGGTTTTATTTTTAAACATTACTTAACTTCTCTCAGGACGACTGTTCTGCAAAAGTATCATAAATATTTTTGTAATTTCTTTTCTTTTAAGATGTTAACCACTTTTTTCACATCTTCGGATTTATCGCGTGCAGAAATTAAAATAGCATCGTCGGTTTCCACGACTACCAAATTTTCCACTCCGATTAAAGTTACCAATTTTCGGGAATTAACATAATTTCCGTTGCTTTCCAAAACGATATTTTCCGCTTTCAGAACATTTTCGTTTTTATCTTTGGCGGAAATATCATAAAGAGCCTTCCAACTTCCCACATCGCTCCAACCGTAATCAACCGGAATAACGATTCGTTTTTCCGCTTTTTCCATGATGCCAATATCAACGGGAAGTTTCGGCATTCGGGCATATTCTTCGGAAATATCGGCTTGAATTCCGATTTTTTTCCATTTGCGGGAAATTTGCTCCAAAAGTCCGGAAACTTCCGGCAAATAATTGTGATAAGCCTTTAAAATCGTTTCCAATTTCCAAGCAAACATTCCGCTGTTCCAAAAGAAATTTCCGGCTTGCAGAAATCGTTCGGCCGTTTTCAAATCTGGTTTTTCTTTAAATTGTTTCACGACAAACATCTCGTCCGCAATTTTTCTTCCCGCTTCGATGTAGCCGTAACCGGTTGCCGGATAATTCGGTTTGATACCGAATGTTACCAGAAAATCCTTTTCCGCGGCTTCGACGGCAATTTCCAAAGTTCGCAAAAATTCCCGCGTATTTTTAATCAAATGATCCGCCGCCAGAACAATCATTTTTTCGGAAGAATCGTATTTGCGAGCAAGATATTCCGCACTGAGCGCAATACACGGCGCCGTGTTCATTCCGAACGGCTCGATGATAATATTTTCTTCCGGTAAATCCGGCAAATGCTTTTTCACCAATTTTGTTTGAGAAGCGGAAGTTACGATATAAATATCGTCTATTCGAATTTTCGGCAACAATCTTTCCACCGTCATTTGAATCATCGATTTCTCGGAAACGATTTTTAAGAATTGTTTCGGATTCGATTCCCGACTCAAGGGCCAAAAACGACTTCCGATTCCGCCCGCCATAATTAAAGCAATCATTAAAAATTCTCCTCTATTTTTTTATTCCTGTCATCCTTCGACTTCGCTCAGGATGACAAATTTTTCCCGTTATAAAAACAAAATCCGTATTTTATTCGCTGCTTAAAATTCTCTTCTGTCGATAATATTTACATATCTTCCGGCAAATTTATTCTGAAAATTTCGGCTGGAATTGATTTGTTCAAAATGATATTTTGAAATTATTTGTTCAAAATGATATTTTGAAATTCATATTTAACATAATTTCCGGCATCGTCAAAAAATGTAAAACCGACAATCAGGTTATGTTTTATCTTTACTTCAATTTTTTCTCCGGTTTCCGAAACCAATTCCACTTTGGAAAAGTTATCGGAATTTTCCAAAATTTTCTTCTCGGAATCATTCCAATAAAGCGCAATGAATTTATCGGGACGCAGTTCGGTATCAATTTTATCGGAAATCAGAGCTTGATTGGAAGTCGAATCGTAAATCGTGACGGCAAGCGTGTCAATGAGCATTTTTTGCCCCGCCGGTTCGGAATAATCAAGTAATAGAAAATTTTTATCATAAAAGATTTTACCGAGAGATTTTTTCTCAACATCAAGCTCTTTCCAAAAATTTACCTGCTCGAAATCAGCTTGAAAAGACTTTATCGTTTTGTATTTTTTCTGCAAATCGGAATAAATCGTGTCTAATGTTTTTGTTTGCGCATAAAGCTGCGAACCGAAAATAATTGTCGTCAATAACAAGACAAATTCACAAAAAAATTTTCGCTTTCTTATTTTCACTTTTTCCCGTTCCTCGTTTTATTCTTTCAAATATCCGTAAATTTTCAAATCTTCTTCGGAAGCCAGAACTTCCCGCGATTTACTGCCGACATGCGGACCGATAATTCCGGCTTGTTCGAGCATATCTATCAATCTGCCGGCGCGCGCATAACCGATTTTGAAATGGCGTTGCAACATAGAAACGGAAGCGTTTCCGGCGGTTACAACAGCTACGGCGGCTTCGGGAAAAAGTTCGTCGTCGTATTCAAAATTTTCCAATTCGGTTTCTTCTTCATTCGGAATAATCTTGAAATCCTGTTCCGGCTTGGGTTGCGCTCTCAAATATTCCACCACATTTTGAATTTCCACATCGGAAATAAAAGCGCCGTGAATTCTTTCCACCGTTCCTTTTCCGGGCGGAAGAAAAAGCATATCTCCTTTTCCCAAAAGTTTTTCCGCACCATTGGCATCAATGATAACGCGGGAATCGATTTTTGTGGAAACTTTGAAGGCGATTCGGGAAGGAAAATTCGCTTTGATAATTCCGGTAATGACTTTGGTGGAAGGTCGTTGAGTCGCCAAAATCAAATGAATTCCGATGGCTCGCGCCATTTGTGCCAAACGTGTAATCGGCCTTTCCACATCTTTCCCGACGGTCATCATCAAATCGGCAAATTCATCGACAACGATAACGATATAAGGAAGTTTCGTATCTTCCACCTCTTCCCCGTTTGCCAACAATCTTTCTATTTCGCGATTGTATCCGGCCAGATTTCTCACTTTGTATTTTTGCAGAAGTTCGTATCTTCTCTCCATTTCAATTACGCCCCAATTCAAAGCGGCAAGCGCATTATCATTGTTCGGAAAGTTCAATTCTTTTCGGGTCTATCAGAACCAAACGCACTTCTTCGGGAGTGGTGCGGAAAAGAAGGCTATTGATAATTGTATTTACGCAAACACTTTTCCCGGATCCGGTCGCTCCCGCAATGAGCAAATGCGGCATTCCCGCCAAATCCGCCACCACGGGATTTCCGGAAATATCCTTTCCGAGAGCAAAAGCAAGCACGCTGTCGTTGGAACGCATTTCTTCCGAAAGTAAAATATCTTTCAGAAAGATGGTGTCGCGATTTATGTTGGGAATTTCGATTCCAATTAAACCGCGTCCCGGAATCGGTGCTTGAACTCGAATGCTTTTTGCTTTGATAGCCAAAGCGAGATCATTGACAAGTGAATGAAATTTGCTCACTTTCACACCCGGTGCGGGTTTAATTTCGTATTGCGTGATAATCGGTCCGATATTCACATTGATAACTTCCGCATCAACACTAAATTCCGCCAGTTTTTGCTCCAAAATTTTGCTGATCTTTTTTATGTTTTTCTCAATTTCCTCTCGGTTTCGTTTGCTTGACTTTGCACTAATAAGAAAAGATTCCACATCGGGTTTTTCATATTTCCGCGTCGGTTCGTCCGGCATATCTTCGGGATTTTGAGAAAGTTTTCTTTTCGGAATTTTCGGTTTGTAAATCGGCTCTTCTTCATCTTCTTCGGCAACATGATCTATGATATTGGGAACGGTTTCTTCTTTCGTTTTACGAACCGGAACTTTTTCCTTTTTCACAGTTTCTTTTTTGATTTTGGAAACTTTCGTTTTCTTTCTTCGCGAAAAGAGCGATAAAAATAATCGCCACAATTTTACGGAAATCGCAACAATAACTTTCTTGATGTTTTCCACTTCAAAAATCATCAAAACAGAGGTGAGCGCAATTGCTATCGTAATAATTTGAGTTCCCGTATCGCCGAAAATTCCCGTGAAAAATTCGGAAATTTTTAGGTGAATAACTCCGACCGTCAACACTTCCGGTAATTGTTCCGCCGCTTTATTCGAGACAATCATCGCAAATTGCTGTCCGAAGAAAACGAGCGTCCAAAAAGAAAATATCTTCAAAAAAAGATTTTTCCGTGAAATATAAAAAATATGGAAAATTCCCAACAGAGCCGTTCCCAGAAAAACGGCGAGCGAGAAATATTTTCCGAAAATGTAAGAAAACCAGAAAGCGAAAAAAGCTCCGAAAGGACCTACAAGATTGTTAGTCGTGGGAAATTGCAATCCGATTATTTCACCAAAAGACAAATTCGCCGATTTCAATTTCTGATAATCCAAAAAAATAACGGACGATTTTGCGCTTAAGGCAACTAAAAAGAGAATGGAAAGCAAAAATACGGCAAACCAAAGACATTCGGCTCGGATAAATCCGCGAGCAAGATCGGAATGTATTTTTCCTGCCGCTTCCAGAGCCGTGTTTCCTTTTTTGATTGTCCAAGCTCGCACTTCGTCTTTGCCAACCGTGAAAAAACTGATATAACCAAGTAGTTCATAAGAAAATTTCGTAAGACGGTCGCGCGCGGATTCTTTGATGTTCAATTCCTCCATAAATTCTTTTGCCTCTTCCGCAGAAAGTCCTCCCAGCTCCATTTCAAACTTTCCGGCAAATTCGATAACTTTATAATTTTTTTCTATTTCGGAAATGAGTTCGGCATTTTGCCCGAAATTATTTTCATCGGAATTAAGGATTATCATTAGCGGTTTACGGCTGATAAATTGAAAACCGCGAATTGCTTTTTCCTCTTCTTCGTGAAGTTCCAACGAACGCAACGGCAGATTTTCATTCAAATGCGCAATTATTTTTTCAATCGCTTTCTCTTCAATTTGCAATTCCGGCGTTTTAATGCCGCGTTTTTTGCTTAATTCTATTTTCTCCAGTCGTTTTTCCGCTATAATCAAATCCGAAATGATAAGCTCGGAATCGATGCTTTCAATATCCTGAAGCGGTTGAGGATTTCCAAAACTTTGTGAAATCACATCATCGGAAAAATTGCGGATAACAAGCGCCAAAGCATCAGCGGTTTTTACCAAAGCGAGCGAAGAATCGGAAAAAACTCCGGATTTGGAAGAATCCGCTGTAAGTCCGACAAAATCAATGTATTCGATGGTGGCGTAAATAGTCTTTTTGGGTTGATACATTTCCGAAAGTTTTGTAATGCGTTCATCTTTCACTTCCACGATTCCGAAATTCGGTTCTACTTTTCCGGTGGAATAAGCCGTTGTTTCCGCTTCCAATCCGGTGAGCGCGTTAAAAATAGTTTCGAAAATTGTTATTCGCAAAACGGTCTTTTCGGGATATCTGTTTTTAACAAACACAATTGCCGGTTGAGTTTTCTTGCCGTCGATTTCCACGCCTTTTTGTAGTTTTTGAACTTGTAACCCCGTTATTTTACCTTTAACACTTACTTTGTAAACCTTCGGAAGTTTGAAACGCGGATGAATTATCTTATGGGCAAAATCACCGTCGTTGGTAAACAGAAGCAAACCTTCCGAACGATAATCCAATCTGCCGATAGCAAAAAGATGTGTGTGAAAATCCGGTAACAAATCATAGACGGTTTTCCTCTGAAAATCATCGCGATGAGTCACCAAATAATTTTTCGGTTTATTCAACATCAAATAAATCTTTTCCGGCAGGAGTTTCACCCGCTTTCCTTGATATTCCACAACATCTTTTTCCGGATCGATACGAGCCGCCAATTCGGTGCAAACCGAACCGTTCACAACTATTTTTCCAAAGATTCCTTCATTATCGTATCAAAAAGATCCTGATAAATTTTATTCTGTGCTTCCTCTTCGGTCTTGAATTCACTCAATTCATTGCTGCCGGAATAGGTTTCCGAAAGCACCAACGAGTTATTTTGATATAAAATTTTATTTTTCTTTAAATCGGTAAATATAATTTTGAACAGAATTTTTACTTCATATTCATCCACATTTTCATTACCGTAAGAATAAATTTTGTTCGAATAATCGAGAATTTCCCCTTCAAGTTTACAATCCGGATTCAAATCGACTATTTTTAATCTGCCGTCTTTTTCAAACAAATCCGTAAGTTTTAAAAGCAGATTCTCTTCGAGTTCATACTCGGTTGTATTATTGGAAAAAGTCGCAATTTTAATGGTTTTCAGATAAGGATAACTGTTTGTGTAAACAGAATAACTGCAAGACAATAAAAGCACAAAAATAATTATCAACATTTTCTTTATCATAGTCGTTAAGACATTTTTTTAATTTTTTTTGTCAAGGACAACTCTTATCCTTGACATAATAACGGAAATAATAATTTTTCAAATCGCAATATTAAAGGAGAGAAGATGGAGAAGAAATATTTAACTTTAAAACAAGCCGCAAGCTTTTTGAAGGTAACCGATTCGGTTATCAAGGAAATGATTAAATCCAATGTTTTTACGGTTCACAAAAAAGGAAACAGCTATCAAATCGACAAAGCCGAAATTGACGAATGGCTGGCAAATCTGAATGACCAAGAAGTGGAACAATTGGCGTTGAAACGGTCGGTCTGCAGATTTTCCGATTATTTACGTTCCCGCAATGTGATTCTTGATTTTAAAGCGGATAACAAATATGAAGCGATTGCGGAAATGTCTAAAAAGGCAAAAGATTTGAAAATCGTGCGGGATCATCGTTGGCTTTATCAGGTCGTTGTGGCGCGAGAAGAACTTGTTTCCACCGCTATCGGCAAAGGCGTTGCGTTGTTGCATCCGCGTCATCATCATCCCACCAAAATCAAAAAACCTTCCGTAATTTTCGGAAGATCGGCGCAGGGAATCGAATTTGACGCTCCGGATAATAAGCCGGTAAATTTGTTTTTTATGCTTTTGTTACACGACGATATTCAACATTTGTTTTCAATCTCGTATATCTCGAAATTTTTGATGAATGAAGAAAATTTAGAGATACTGAGAACCGCAACCACAAACGAAGAAATAATTCACGCTCTTACAAGAAAAGTTTTGGAATAATCGGTTTCACGTGAAACCGATTATTTTTTGTTGTTATACTCTTTTATCCAATTCAGGGTTTTAAAATATTTATTTGAGGCATTCCAGAGAATATATCCATCTGCTTTTGCATCTACAACGGCACCTATTTGCGCATAAATATACGCCGGTTTATAATTCACTTTCCAACTATTCGCTTGAATATACGGAATTATTCTGCAAGTAGGTTTGGAATATCTTTTCGTTAGTTTCGTTCCCTTAAAAACAATGTAATACGGTTCATTGGAAACATTTTTCCTAAAACCGAAATTATCCGCAAAGTGCGAAGAATAAATCATCGGATGAATTGCATCCAAATATTTGGTTAATCTTTTAATGTCTTGACCGGTATTTTTTACATCCGCCTCTCTCTGCCAAGCAACAATGGCAAAAATATCGCCGGTTAACATAATATTATGTTTAGAACATATTTTTTTAACTTTTTTCACAAAATTTTCTATTATATCGGTTTTATTTCTGAATTCATAAGTGCTGTCTCGAAGAGCAATTAAAGAATCTTCCCTTTCATAATAAAATTCTGCGTTCTTTAAATTTCCCTGCGTAGGAAACCTTATATAATCAAGTTGGATTTCATCGATTCCGCTTTTTGCGGCATCTTCGATAATATTTATCAACTCTTTTTGTACTCGCGGCTGCGAAGGATCAAGCCAAGAAGCTTTCCTTCTTTTACTCTCTTTCCAAGCCTCTTTTGTTTGTTTGTTCTTTGGTCTGAGTGTCGAATCTTGTTCGGCGGAAAATTGATCGTGAAACATAACAATTCTTCCTACCGCTCTCATTTTTCGTTCGTGTAAAATATTCACGACCGACGAGATATCAACTATCGGTTTTAATCTTCCCTTCTTTTCCTGTTTAAGCGGAACTTTGAAAAAAATATGGCCGTTCATGTTTTTCAGATCAAAAACGACTGTGTTTATTCCCGCGGCAGCCGCACTATCTAAAATTGGCAAAAATTTCTTGGAAGCAACGGTATAAGCATTTAAGTATATTCCCTTCGTAAAAGAATAAGGAGAAATGTGTGAAACAGGTTTCTTTTTTTCCGGTTTATTTTCGGAAACATGATTCTCTTCCGCCTTTACGATATTGTTTGAATGAATTGTATTATTTTGGGATTTAATGTTTTTTCGGCAACTCAAAACAACGATAATAAGTAGTAATATTATAAAATATTTTTTATGTAACATATATTCGTACAATAAAAAAAACGGGTAATTTCTTACCCGTTTTGTGTTAAACTCAATCTTACGAGGGCTCTTTTGAGAGCAAGTTCCGCTCTTCGAAAATCTATTTCCTCATTTTTTGATTTTAATCTATCCTCGGCTCTCTTTTTTGCTTCTTCAGCCCTGGTAATGTCTATTTCATCCGATTTTTCTATCGTTTCACAAACAATTGTAACCTTATTATTATCAACCGTCACAAAACCATCGTGAATAGCAAATTTCTCCGGAGTTTCATCCTTGAAAAGCGTCAATATTCCGGGTCTGATAATTGTGATAAACGGTGTATGATTCTCGGAAACTCCAAAATCACCTTCGATTCCGGGAATTATCACATGCTCAAAATCATCTTTGATTTTGGTTTGGTGGGGCTGTATAACTTCCAAATGAATCTTACTCATTTTTCATTATCTTCTTTGCTTTTTCTTCTGCCGATTCAATATTTCCTACATAAAGAAACGCCTGTTCCGGCCACTCATCACAATCTCCGCTGATAATTGCCTTAAAACCTTCGATTGTATCTTTTAAAGGAACATATTGTCCGGGTGTATTCGTAAATTCTTCCGCAACAAAGAATGGTTGCGAGAAAAATCTTTCCACTTTTCTGGCTCTGCTCACAATTAATTTATCTTCTTCGGAAAGTTCGTCCATACCAAGAATCGCAATAATATCTTGTAAATCTCTATATTTTTGAAGAATTCTTTGAGTTTCGCGGGCAATGTTGTAATGTTCTTCCCCGATAATTTTCGGATCAAGAATTCTGCTCGTGGAATCCAACGGATTAACGGCAGGATAAATACCCAATTCCACAATTCTTCTGTCCAACACGGTGGTTGCGTCAAGATGAGAAAATGTTGTTGCGGGCGCCGGATCGGTTAAATCGTCCGCAGGAACATAAATAGCTTGAACAGAAGTAATAGAACCGTCTTTAGTGGAAGTAATTCTTTCTTGCAAGTCTCCCATTTCGGTAGCCAAAGTCGGTTGATAACCAACGGCGGAAGGCATTCTTCCGAGTAATGCCGAAACCTCAGAACCGGCTTGGGTAAAACGGAAAATATTATCGATAAAAAGAAGCACGTCTTTTTTGGAAACATCACGGAAATATTCTGCAATTGTTAAACCGGAAAGACCTACTCTTTGTCGAGCTCCGGGAGGCTCATTCATTTGACCGTAAACAAGAGCGGTTTTGTTTAAAACCCCGGAAGCTTTCATTTCCAGCCACAAATCGTTTCCTTCCCGAGTTCTCTCTCCCACTCCCGCAAACACGGAAAAACCACCGTGTTCAATTGCAATATTTCTAATTAATTCTTGAATTAATACTGTTTTTCCAACGCCAGCTCCACCGAATAATCCTATTTTTCCACCTTTGGAATACGGTTCTATCAAATCAACAACTTTAATACCGGTCTCCAGAATTTCTTCTTCCGTGGACAAATTTTCAAAAACCGGAGCCTGTCTGTGAATAGGATATCTTTCTTTTGCTTCCACAGGACCTTGCTCATCAATAGGTTCGCCGACCACATTCAAAATTCTGCCTAAAACTGCTTCGCCAACCGGCACGGTTATCGGTTCGCTGGTATCAAAAACTTTTGCATTTCTCACAAGTCCGTCGGTCGAATCCATGGCTACCGTTCTAACCTGATTTTCACCCAAATGCATTTGCACTTCCAAAACCAAATCCGGCTGATTTTCTCTCGGCACCTTCAGAGCATTATGAATGGCCGGTAAATGACCCTCCGGAAATTCCACATCGACAGTGGGTCCAATAACCTGAATTATTCTTCCTTCAACCATATTTACCTCATATATTTTTTCAAATTTACTTCAAAGCTTCGGCACCGGAAGCTATTTCAATAATTTCTTTCGTAATCGCCGCTTGACGAGCACGATTGTAATTCAAAGTGAGCATCTCTATCATTTCGGCGGCATTTTCCGTGGCGGAATCCATTGCCGTCATTCTGGCGCCTTGTTCCGCAGCGGAAGATTCAAGCATGATTCGCCAAATTTCCACATTAATATATTTTTTTCCCAATTCTTCTATTACAACATCATCACTCGGTTCATAAATAAAATCCAAACTTCTCTCTTCTTCGGAATTTTCTATAATAATCGGCAGAAGCGGTTTGATTACAATATTTTGCTGAATAGCCGATTTAAATTCGTTGTAGAGAACTTCAACGGTATCGTAATTTTCAACCAAAAATAAGTTAAGAAGATAATTGGCGATTTCCCGTGAAACATTAAAATTCATTTCATTGAAAATACCCAGATATTGTTTGATAATATTCTGAGAAGTATGTTTTCTAAAATAATCATACCCTTTTTTCCCGACACAAATAACATCGGCACTCGGATTTTCGGCAAAATATTCTTTTGCTCTGCGAATAATATTATAATTGAACGATCCGCACAATCCTCTGTCGGAAGTAAAAATAACAATCGCTTTTTTATCGATATTTTCCTTCTCGAGCAAAAGCGGATTTTGCGATGTTGAGTTTCTTTTTCTCAGGTCAACAAGCATTTTATTCACATGATCCGCATAAGGTCTTGCCTGTAATATTCTGCTTTGAGCATTTCGCAGTTTGGAAGCAGCCACCATCTTCATTGCATTGGTAATCTGCTTTGTGCTTTTAACGCTTTCGATTCTTGTTTTTATGTCTCGAATACTCTGCATTTTTCCCCGATTTTCTTTTCGATTTTAGAAAATTTCTAAAATTTGCTTATAACTTTTTCGCAGATTTTTCTCATTTCCGCTTTGATTTCATCGGTAATTTTATCTTGAACAAGTTTTTTCATAAAATCCTGATATTCGGAATCAAGAGTCGCATATAATTCTTCTTCCACTTTCTTAATGTCGTTAAGTTCTATCTTATCAAGATAACCTTCGTTCGCCATGAAGATAATGAATATTTGCTTGGCAACCGGCAACGGAGAATATTGATCTTGTTTGAGAATTTCCACAAGCCTTTCCCCTCTTCGCAACTGAGCTTGTGTAGCTTTATCAAGATCTGAACCGAATTTTGAAAATGCTTCCAATTCCGCATATTGAGCCAAATTCAACCGAAGTTGACCGGTTACGCCTTTCATCGCTTTAATTTGAGCATTTCCACCCACACGAGAAACGGAAAGACCGGCATTAATAGCGGGACGCACACCCGAATAGAAAAGTCTGCTTCCCAAATAAATTTGCCCGTCAGTAATGGAAATTACATTCGTGGGAATGTATGCCGTAATATCATCCGCTTGCGTTTCGATAATCGGAAGAGCGGTAAGCGACCCGCCGCCAAGTTCATCATTAAGTTTGGAAGCTCTTTCCAATAATCTTGAATGAAGATAAAAAACATCGCCCGGATACGCTTCTCTTCCCGGCGGTCTTCTCAAAAGCAAAGATAATTCACGATAAGCAACGGCATGTTTGGAAAGATCATCGTAAATAATTAAAGCATGTTTGCCGTTGTCGCGGAAATATTCTCCCATCGTGGCGCCGGCATAAGGAGCAAGATATTGCAACGAGGCAGCTTCGGATGCGGATGCGGAAACAATTATCGTGTAATCCATCGCATTGTGTTCTTCCAAGGTTTTTACGATTTTGGCAACGGAAGACTTCTTTTGACCGATTGCCACATAAATACAAAATACATCCGATTCCTTTTGGTTAATAATCGTATCGATGGCAATAGCGGTTTTTCCGGTTTGTCTGTCGCCGATAATCAATTCACGCTGTCCTCTTCCAATCGGAATCATGGAATCGATTGATTTAATACCCGTTTGCAAAGGTTCTTTCACCGGTTGTCTCTGAATGATTCCTAACGCCTTTCTTTCAATCGGCATATTTTTTTCCGCTTTGATTTCCCCTTTTCCGTCTATCGGTTCTCCCAAAGCGTTCACAACTCTTCCCAAAAGTGCGTCGCCGACCGGAACCTGAAGTATCTTCCGAGTTCTGCGGGCTGTATCTCCTTCTTTAATCTTTCTGGTTTCACCGAAAATAATACATCCCACATTGTCTTCTTCCAGATTCAGCGCCATTCCGACGACTCCGCCGGGAAACTCTATCATTTCGCCGGCCATCACATTGTTCAAACCGTAAACTCTGGCAATTCCATCACCGACTTGAACCACTTTTCCGGTTTCGTCTATATCGATATCAAACTGAAAATTATTGATTTGGGATTTTAAAATCGCACTAATTTCGTCAGGTTGTATTTTCATTTTACCCTCATTTTATCAATTATATTTTTGAATTTTATCAAATTGTTTCTGATCGAGCCGTCTATTCGGAAAGATTCCGTTTCCGCCACAAAACCGCCGATAATCTCGGGTTCAATCCTGGCATCAAAAATAACATCTTTATTGAAAATTTCAGAAACTTTTTTCCGAATATTTTCTATAACCGTCGGCGAATGTTTGTGAGCGGTTTTCAATATCACTTTTATCTGATTTCTTTTCTCATAAATAATCGCTTCCAGTTCGTATAAAATCGCTTCGATAATCGAAAATCTGTGCTTTTCGACCAAAATTCCGAACAGATTTCTCCAGACTTTGCGATTCTGCAAATTTTCCGAAAGCAAATTAATTAATTCTTCTCTTTTTTGCGGACTTAAAAGATAGGAATCAATTTTTTTTATCAACTCGCCGGAATCTGTAAAAACCTTTCTTAATGCCGAAATATCATTCAGCAACGAATCAAAATTGCTCTCTCTGAAAATTTCCAGAAATGCTTTGGCGTATCGTTGCGCAACTATTCTGTCTTTCATTTATCGCCTTTTTCACTTAGCATTTTGTTTATCAAGGTAAGGTCTTCTTTCTCATCGATTTTGCCGGAAAGGAATTTTTCCGAAAGCTGAGAAACCATTTCCGCCAATTCGCTTTTAATTTGCGCCAGAACCTTTTCTTTTTCATGAATAAGCTGTTCTTCAAGTTCTTGCATCATTCTTCTCTCGTGCTGTTTGGCAGATTTAACTATTTCCGTGGCTTGTTTTTCCGCTTCCAGTTTTGCTCTTTTTTTCAATCTGCGGATTTCTTCCGCCGTCTTTTTGAGCTCTTCCTCTTTTTCTCTAACAAGTTCAAGCGCTTTCTGTTTGGAAATTTTAGCATTTTCCATATCGGAAATAATCTTATCTCTTCGCTCCGCCAAAAATTTATTAATCGGCTTATACAGCAGTTTGTTAAGAATGATTAATAAAAGCACAAAATTCAGAATCACAATTATTAAAGAATAATCTATATTAATCATAAAAACTCCGTCTATGAATTTGGGAGAAAAATTTTATGCTTTTTATGTCGAGAAGATAAGCAAAAGAGCAATAACCAATGAATAAATTCCTGTGGATTCGGATACTGCCTGACCTACAAGCATGGTTCTGGTTATTAAACTTGCGTTTTCCGGAGAACGAGCAATTCCCTCGCATGCTTTTCCGGCAACAAAACCTTCACCAACTCCGGGTCCCAATGCACCCATTCCCATACAAACTCCAGCTCCAAGCAGAGCTGCTGCTTTTGCAATTCCGTGTGCAAGCGTTAATTCCATTTTTTCCTCCAATTTTATTGTTTTTACATATTTTTTTGGGAAATTTACCGAGCATTTCGTTCGCCTTGCCGGCAACATATCCTATTCCCGTTCCCGGACCGATGGTTCCTAATCCGATAACAAATCCTGCTCCGATAAAGGCGGTGGATTTCATAATTATTTTGGCAATCGAAATACCAACCGGTTGCGGCGGAATCGAATAAAGAAGCAAAAGCGAAACAACCAAAGCAAAGATTGCGGAAGTTTGCGAAAGCGCTTGCCCAACCAGCATATTGCCGATAATCGTGCTTGAATGTTTCGGCATCCTTCCGATTGATTTACAGGCTTGTCCACCCGAATAACCGGCGCCGATGGAAGGTCCCAAAGAACCTACTCCCATTGCAATTCCGGCAGCAAGCAAAGCGGCGGCTTTATACCAACCACCTTTTGGAACATCAAAACCACCGTAAATCAGCAGCATGGAAACAACAAGCGCAAAAATTCCCGCCGTTTGCGCCGCCGCTTGTCCGATTAACATGGTTCTGAAAATCTGTTCATTTGCTTTCGGTTGTCGCATAATGGCGGACGCACCTTCTCCGGCAATCATTCCGGAACCGATTCCGGTCGTTATCGCTCCGATTCCAACACTGATTCCCGCTCCCAAATAAGCGGCTATTCTAATATATTCAACAGAAAAACTCATTATTTACTCCGAAATCTCCACACCAATATATGTGAGCGCCAACATTGTAAACACAAAAGCTTGAATCGTTCCTACAAAAATTCCAAAAAATAAATTGAGCCCGATGGGAACTATAACAAAATGAACCAACGAGGAAACCACTAAAATAATTATGGCTCCTCCCAATATGTTTCCGAAAAGTCGGAAAGAAATAGAAACGACTTTTGCCACTTCACCCACTATATCGAGCAAAAATAGAGGATTTTTTACGAAATTAATGTAATTTTGAATATGATGCCAAAATCCTTTAACTTTGATTGCCGTGAATTGAACGACAATCATGGCGGCAATTCCCAAGCCGAGCGGAACATTTAAATTTCTGGTCGGCTCCATAAATCCCGGGTCGGCTCCATAAATCCCGGAATCGGCACCATTCCGATTAAATTACAAACCCAAATAAAAATGAAAAGCGTTACAATATAAGGGGTATAATGAATTCTTTCTTTTCCGACCGTTTCCACCACAAATTCTTCCAAAGTGGTGTAAAGCATTTCAAACATAAGTTGCGGTTTTGTTGGTTTTTCAAATAATTGCTTTTTAATAATGTAAGCAACCCAAAGCAAGACCAAATCGACAATCAGCAGCATTCTGAGAAGCTGAAAAGTTCCTACCGGCGTATTTTTGAAAAAAGCGTGAAAAAAATCATATAAGCGAGTACTGCCGTAGATTGCTTTTTTTTCGCCTTTTTCTTCTATATATTCATCTCTTTGAAATTCTTCCGTGATTTTTTCCTGCAAATCGTAATGTGATTTCACATTGCGAAAAACGAATTTTCCTTCGGAAAAACCAACTTGCAATTGTTTGTTAAATCCTCCGGAAATAACGACAAGAATTACTTCAATGACGAAAAATATGAGAAAATACTTTTTCAGTGACCCTTTTTTTCGAGCCATTAATCAATCCTTCTTACCTTTTTTTGACAAAAATCCAATTAATTCATTCGCATAAATTGCAATTTGAGCCATCAAAAGACCCAAACCAAAAAAAATGATGTCGGGTTTAATAAAAATCAATATCAAAAACGAATATAAAATCAATCAAAAACGAATATAAAATCAGGAAAGAATATCGCAGCAAAGAACCTTTGGCGGCATTCACTTTTGCCTTGTTTTCACCCAGCACCAAACCCCTTTTAATGTTTATTGCCAACCAAACAATAATTCTCGTTATTGATAGTATCAAATATTTCATTATTTTTCATAATATTTTTTCAATATTTTGTAAGCAGTAAATATTCAATGAAGGAAAGCCCAAGTTGAGACACAAGACCAAAATATTTCAAAATGGTCTGATCCGGTTTTCTCAGTTTTTTCCACAAAGAAAATTCGTTATTCTTTTTTGTCATTTTGCTCGCCACTTTTCGCCAATAATATTTCGTCTTTTTCCGGATTTTTATCAGCATCGGTATTCATAGAACAATTACCGTTGAAAACGGCTCCCGAATGTATTTTGAGAATTTTGGCAATTATATCTCCGTTAAGAACAGCTGTCTTTTCCAATTCCAATACATCTTTTACTTCGATATTGCCGTCCACTTTGCCGGAAACAAGGCATTCTTCCGCGATAATATCGGATTTTACGATTCCCGAATCTCCGATGGTAACGAAACCTTCCGACTCGATTTTTCCGTCCACTTCGCCGTCAATCTTGATGCCGCCGCGGGCAAACACAGAGCCTTTAATACGGCAATCTCTTCCTATGAATGTGGATAACTCCACTTTTTTGTTGCGAATCACAAAGTCCCCCTTTTTACTTCAGATTCTTTAAAATTTCCGCCGGATTGATGTTTTCTCCGTTTTTCAAAATCTCGAAATGCAGATGCGGAGCAGTGCTGTTGCCGGTGTTTCCGGCTAATCCGATTATCTCTCCTTTTTGAACAGCCATATTTGATTTCACCAAAATCTTTGCCAAATGTGCATATAAAGTGGCATATTCGTTTAAATGGTCTATCATTATTACTTTTCCCAAATATTTATCCTCATAAACGGAAAGTACTTCTCCGGAAGCGGCGGCAAGCACTTCAGTTCCTTTGGGAACAGCAAAATCAAGAGCGGGATGTTTCTTTGAAAAAACCTGACTTATGGCATAATCCGAATTTACGGGAATCAAATCAGGAAAATGCTTTTTTCTTTTTTTGATTTTTTCCAATTTTTCTTTTAATTCGCGTTTTTTAACGGAAAGCAATTTTTCGTCTGAACTATCTTTTTTAATATAATTATTGAGTTTTTCATTAATATTATCCGCTTGTTGTTTCGGTTTATTTAGTTCTTTTAATCTGCGATTTTCCGCGGAAAGTTTTTCGATGTAACCGGATGATATTTCAATTTCTTCCCGATGTGCTTTAATTCTTTTTCTTATGTTGTGATTTTCCAAGAGTAGAATTTCCGGAAAGGAAATCTCTTTTTCTTTTTTGGAATTAAGGGCAAGCGCATCGGTTTCCATGATTCTTTTGGCTTCCGTTTCCGCTTTCCGAACCGATAAACCGTTTTTGATGATATACTCGGCAAATTGCTCTTGTAATTCTTTTTTCACTTGTAAAATCGCGCGAGCATGACCGGAAGAAAGTTTTTTTTCCAAAATCATTTTTTGTATTTTGGAACTAAGTTTCAAAATTCTGATGGAATTGGAAATTGTAACCCGTTCTTTTCCTACAATTTCGGCAATTTGAGAATGGGTCATCCCGAATTCTTCACTCAATTGTCGGTATGCCAAAGCTTCTTCAATCGCATTCAAATCTTCGCGCTGCACATTTTCAATAATGGCAAATTGCAACTGTTCTTTTGGAGAAACGCTGCGAATAATTACCGGAATTTCATCGAAATTTGCAAGTTTCGCCGCTTCCAATCGTCTTTCTCCGGCAATAAGTTCGTATTCCGTCGTTGCCTTTTTGGTAACGATTATCGGCTGAATAAGACCGTTTTCTTTAAGAGATTTCGCCAATTCTTCCAATTTTTCTCGGTTAAATGTTTTGCGCGGCTGAAACCTGTTTGGTTTGATGTATTCCAATTTTACGGTTGTAATTCCGGTGGTTTTATCAACCGATTCCGGTCCTGAATTAATTAACGCTTCCAATCCTCTTCCCAATTTACTCATCTTGATATAACTTCCTTTGCCAAAGATAAATAGTTTTTTGAACCTATCGATTTTATGTCGTAATGAAAAATCGATTTCCCGAAACTCGGAGATTCGCTCAATTTCACCGTCCGCTGAATAATCGTATCAAAAGTCTGCTCTTGAAAATAGCGCCTAACTTCACGGGCTACTTGATGAGAAAGATTTAAACGGCGGTCGAACATCGTCAGTAAAATTCCCAAAATATTCAGATTCGGATTCAAACTTTTTTTTATTAACCGGATCGTTGTGAGCAATTGACTTACACCTTCCAAAGCGTAATATTCGCATTGTATCGGAATCAAAACATCCGTGCAAGCCGTAAGTGCGTTCACGGTAAGTAATCCCAATGAAGGCGGACAATCGATAATAATATATTCATAATTATCGGCAATCGGTTTTATTGCTTCTTTCAGTTTGTGTTCCCGCGAATATTCTTTCACGAGTTCAATTTCCGCTCCGCTTAATTCCATATTGGAAGTGGCGACATCCAGCATTTTCAAAAGCGGAGAATTTTCTATAATTTCCGTAATGGAAACCTTTTCAATCAAAGCTTCGTAGATATTCGGATTTTTCTTTTCCAGACCGATACCGCTCGTTGCATTTCCCTGCGGATCGAAATCTATCAACAAAGTCTTTTTTTCATAAATCGCCAATGCGGAAGCCAAATTTATTGCCGTGGTCGTCTTCCCCACGCCACCTTTCTGATTAACAACCGTAATTATTTTTTTCATTTTTTAGAAATTTCCACAATCTTTCTTTCTCCGATTTCCGGATGACTGACATCATAACTTCTATATTTATCAAACAATTTCAAATCATCTGATTTCCTGCTTTTATACAGAATTATTTTCCCGTCTTTTTTCAAAATTCGGAATAATTTCTTTTTATATTTCGGTAATATTTTCACGGAACGACACACTATCACATCGAAGAAATCATTCCATTCATCTTCCAAATCCTCAAGCCGTGAAACAATCGTGAAACACTTTTTCAAGTCAAGTTTTTTGATAAATTTTTTCAGGCTTTCGGCTTTCTTCATTCTGGATTCCAAAAGATAGACTTCCGCAGAAGAAAAAACTATTTTCAATGGAATTCCCGGCAGTCCGCCGCCGCTTCCGAAATCGAGAATTTTCTTTCCCGAAAAATTAAAAATTTTTATCGGAAGCAAAGAATCCAAAAAATGAATTGTCCAATAATCATCTTCAATTGTTTTACGTGAAACCAGATTTATTTTACGATTTTCTTCGGATAATAAAGCATGATATTTTTCAAAAACGGGAATGATTTCGCTTGTTTTTATCCCTAAATGCGTTTCCAAAAAACTTACAAAAATATCTTTTTTCATAAAGAAAAAATTTTTTTTGTGAAACATGTGTCAAGAATTCCGAAAAATTTAAAATAAATATTCTCTTTTTGTCATTAAAAATTAATTCTTGACTGAGATTTTGAATAAAAAACTTTCGAAATTGTATTTTAAGAAAAATAAGGAAAGAAAATGCTGGAAAGAATATCGAACCCCAATCTGCAAGCGGACGAAAAAGAATTCGACAGAACTTTACGCCCGAAAACTCTGGCTGATTTCGTAGGTCAGGAACAAATAAAAGAAATCTTGGATATTTCCATTCAAGCGGCAAAATTAAGGAAAGAACCGCTCGACCATATTCTTTTCTACGGACCTCCCGGATTGGGAAAAACAACTTTGGCTCACATTATTGCCAACGAGCTCGGGGCGGAAATAAAAGTGAGTTCCGGACCCGTTTTGGAAAAAGCTCCCGATTTAGCGGGAATTCTGACCAATTTACAACGACAAGATGTTTTCTTTATTGATGAAATCCACCGATTAAATCATGTTGTGGAAGAATACATGTATCCCGCAATTGAAGATTTCGAAATGGAAATAATTATCGACAGCGGACCTTCCGCTCGTTCTCTAAAAATAGATATAGAACCATTTACTTTAATCGGAGCGACAACCAGAGCCGGTCTCCTTACCTCTCCGTTGCGGGCAAGATTCGGACTTGTTCTAAGATTGGATTATTACGATATTCAAAGCATCAGAAAAATCATTAACAGATCCGCGAAATTAATGAATATTCCCATTGAAACGGAAGGCGCAATCGAAATTGCTCGCCGTAGTCGCGGCACTCCGAGAGTCGCCAATCGTTTGTTGCGGCGCGTGCGTGATTTTGCCCAGGACCGGTTGGCCTAAAAACTCTTTCGGTAGCGGTTGGAGAAGACCCGGGAACAATTGAAGAAATTTATGAACCGTATCTAATTCAGCAAGGATTTTTGGACAGGACTCCTCAAGGCAGAAAAGCGACAATGAAAGCGTATAAACATTTTCATTTAACCCCTCAGGAAGAACAAATTTCCGTTTTTGAAAAAATTACCGAATAAAGAAATGAATTTTAGCTGATTATATTGAAAACCGAAAAAAAATAACTTTTTTATATTTATATAAAAAATAAAGAAATATAACATTTTTGATTAAAATCGTTTTCGATAATTATAATTTCTCATCTTTATATTTTGTTTTGAATTATCGTTTTTAAATGATTTTTTGCTTCTTCTTCTCCAAAATTTACCTGCTTGACAAATATATTTTCCTTCCGAATTTAGGAATGCTGAAAATTGAATTTTAGTTTATCCACAATGATTTTCGATTATGTGGATAGTTGGGAATTTTTACACAGCTTTTTGATGTGTATTTATTTGAAACATAAGATGTTATGGTAAACATAACAAAATGTGGATAAGTTGTGAATTATTAAGTGAATTACTCTGAAATTTGGGATTATAGGTGGAAATAATGGATAATTATTACGAAAATTTGTGGGAAAAAATTCTTTACACATTGCGACAAAATATCAGCGAGCAGGGATACAATACTTGGTTTAACGAAACAAAACTATTGGAACAAAAAAATGATGCTTTACTAGTAAAAGTGCCGACTCAATTTATTGCGGATTACCTGAATAAAAACTATCGAGAAATGGTTTCGGAAATTTGTTTCAGCTTATTCCAAAAAAAATATGAAATCATATTTACAGGCTCGCATCCGCATAAAAACTACGGACAATTGAAAACAACGAAGGAAGACGAAAAAAAAGAATATTATTATCCGAATCAATTAAATCCGAACTATAATTTTAATGAATTTGTAATTGGAAAAAACAATAGATTTGCTCATTCCGCTTCGCTCGCAGTTGCAGAATCTCCGGGAATGACCTATAATCCTTTGTTTATTTACGGCGAATCCGGTATGGGAAAAACCCATTTGATGCAGGCAATCGGAAATTATGTGCTTCAAGAACACAACAATAAAAACATTTTCTACATAACCACCGAAGAATTTACCAACGAAATGATTAATGCTATTCGTAACAACACGATGCCGAATTTCCGTAGTAAATTCAGAAATTTTGACCTTCTTCTGATTGACGATATTCATTTTCTCTCTAAAAAAGAGGGTACTCAGGAAGAATTTTTTCACACTTTTAATGCTCTTTACGAAAAGAAAAAACAAATCGTTCTCACAAGTGACCGCCCTCCCAAAGATATTCCCGATCTGGAAAAAAGATTGGTCACCCGATTTGAATGGGGACTTCTTGCAGACTTAAAATCTCCCGATTTTGAAACAAGAGTCGCCATTCTTAAGAAAAAGGCTGAGTTTGAAAATATTCATCTTCAGGACGATGTTTTTGATTTTATAGCGGAAAACATTTACAGTAATGTTAGAGCGTTGGAAGGTTCTCTTATCAGAATTCTCGCCTACGCTTCTTACAATAATCTGGATCCCGAAGACATTACCGTAAATATCGCCGCCGAAATCCTTACGGATATGATTTCGGATAAAATCGTGGAAGTAAATCTGGAAACCATAACCTCAAAAGTATGCGAATTTTATGATATTACAAAAACTCAAATATTCGATAAAACCAGAAAAAAAAATATCGTATTTCCGAGACAAATTGCCATGTACCTTTCCAACCTACTAATTCCTCAACTTTCTTTAAAAGAAATAGCCCAATATTACAAAAGAAAAGATCATACAACGGTTCTCCACGCCAAAAGAACAATCGAAGAACTTTTTAAAACCGACCGGAATTTAAGAATTCAGATCGAAAAAATAATCAAAGAAATAAAAAACAGATAAATTGATGCCAAACATAACTTATCCACTTATCCACATTTCATTATGTTAATTTATGTAGATAACTTTCGTTATTTTCAAAAAAATTTAATCTTGGTGGATAACAAACAATCAAAAGAAAAATTTTCCACAGTTTATCCACATGAAACAATCTACCTAAAATGCCTAAAATTAAACAAACTAAAGATGTTTTTTTCGGTTATCCAGTAATTCACATTGACTATAAATACTACTATTTTTTTTTAACTTCTTAATAAAAGGAGTATAAGAATGAATAAAAAAATCTTTTCGGAAAAGCTGATTGTTTTCTTGATTTTTGTTTTTATTTTGGCAGGATGCACAAAGAAGAAAAATACAGTTGGAATTCCGAATGAAAATATACAACCGCAAGAAATTGTTTTAAATAGCACTTTTATTGAAGATTGTTTTAGTTTTGAAGACAGCTGCAGAAATTATAATGAAAATACTAATTTGATTTTTGGTTCGTTTCATGGAACTCAAACTTATTCGCTTCTCCGTTTTGCAAATTTTCCCGATTCCGTAGTATCTTTTTCGGGAAACGCGAACCTAAAATTATATCTGAAAGATAAAGTTAATTCTGAAAATATAGCATTGCAAATAGGAAAAATAGAAGAAAATTGGTTGGAAGACAAAGCAACTTGGTTTACTGCCACCGATTCCACAGATTGGACTTCTCCGGGAGATTTCTTTTCCGAAATTATACCCGAAGAATGGAATATTACCGAAGATACTCTTTCTATTTCATTTTCCTGTGAATCAATAGAAGATTGGATTAATTCCGATTCAACAAATTTCGGTTTGGTTCTGTTTTCTTCGGCGGACAGCAGTTTTTTGGAAATCAATTCTTCCGAAACCGATAAAGCTCCGCTTCTCACTTTTGATTATTTTACGGTTCAAGAAGATACGATGAAAACATATTCCGCCGCTCCGGTCTCCGATACTTTCATATTTTCATCGGATAACGATTATGCAAAATTTGAAAAAGTGATAGTTTGAATACGGATGAATTTGTTGTCGATGTAACCGCAATAGTTCAAAAAATAACAAGCGGAGATTATGAAAATCACGGTTTTTTGTTAAAGTCGATTTTTGAGAACAAAGATTATTCTTATGTGGAATTTGCTTCAAAAAATTATCAGGAAGAAGCTTTACGACCGTTTCTGAGGATTATTTATACTCCGCCGTTTCTTGATGAGCGAGAATAAATATGAAACAAATTTTAATAATTATCGGTTCTGTTTTGCTTCTTACATCTTGCGCCAAAAAGAAAGACGATATTATTGCCCAGGTAAACAATGATACTTTGACGCTTTCCGAATTAAAAGCAAATTTTACCGATAGTGAATGGAACAATTTAAGTTCAGAGAAGAAAAAAGAATTTGTTCAACAATGGATTAAATTGTCATTGTTGTCTCAGGAAGCCGACAGGTTGAAAATTACCGAGAAAGAAGCCGTAAAGCAAAAAATGGAATCGGCGATAAAAAAGATAAAAGCGAATGCTTTGATTGCCTCGAAATTTTCGGAAATAACCGTTTCCGAAAATGAATTGTTCGATTATTATAAATTACACGAAAGCAGTTTTAGAAAAAAAATAAAAGAATACAAAATTCAAAGAATTTTCATAAAAGAAAGAGCGAAAGTTGATTCGGTTTTGAATGAGTTAAAACACGGTTTAAAATTTACCGAAGCGGCAAAAAAATATTCGGAAGAAAAGATAGGTAAAAATGGCGGTTACGCCGGATTTTTTACTTTGAAACAGTTAGGAAACAAAGTCGGCGAAAAAATTTCCAATCTCAAAAAATGGCAATATACAACGGTTAAAATCGATAAAGGATTTTTTATTATAAGGTATTACGATACCAGAATTAAGACATTGGAAAAAACATTTTCCGAAGTTAAGGAAGAAATAAGAAAAATAGTTTTGGAAAATAAAAAAGAGGAAACTTATCGGCAAATGATAGAAGAATTAAAAAATAAAGCCGAAATATCGGTTTCCATTTAGAGGAAAACAGAAAAAATGAAAAAGAATGTGATTTTAATTTTGATGTTGGTTTCATTATCTTCCGTTTTTGCGACTGTGGTGGATAAAATTGTGGCAAAAGTCGGACGGGAAATAATTTTAAAAAGTGAACTGGAACAAAGAAAACAGGAATTGGAAGCAGCCGGATTATTACAGGGAAACGAATCCGATTATGATATTTTAAACAATATGGTAGAACAAAAACTCGTTCTTATGAAAGCCAAAGAAGAAGGTTTCAGTGTCGATGAAAGTGAGCTGAAATCTCTTGCCGAACAGCAAATACAGCAAATTGCTTCCCAATTTAAATCTCAACAGGAATTTCAAAATTATTTGAGAAAAGAAGCCGGTTTATCGGTGTTGGAACTGAAAGAATTTTATATCAAACAACTGCGTGAGGAAAAACTTAAAAGCGATATAATTCAAACCGAGATAAAAAACAAAATACACATCACGGAAGCGGAAGTTCAGGATTATTATAATGAACACAAAGATGAAATTCCATTGCGTCCGGAAATGGACGAAATCGGGATGATAATGAGAACAATTCGACCGAGTGAAGAAACCCGCAAAAAAGCGCTCGTGAAAATAAACAAAATTAAAGATATGTTGAACGAAGGAGAAGATTTTTCCGAGCTTGCTGAGAAGTACAGCGATTGCCCGAGTGCGAAAAACGGGGGAGACCTTGGTTTCGTGGAAAAAGGAACTCTTGTTAAACCGTTTGAAGAAGCCGCTTTTTCCTTAATTCCCGGAGAAGTAAGTGAAGTGGTGGAGACTAAATTCGGATTTCATTTGATCAAATTGGAAGAAAAAAAAGGAAATGAAATCCATGTGAGACACATTCTTATTAAAGTGGAACCTTCTGAAAAAGATATAGAAGCGGAAACGAAATTGATGGAAAACATTTTGGAAAAATTAAGAAGCGGGGAAGATTTTTATGAATTGGCGCGAACATATTCCGAAGATGATTCCAGCGCCGTACGCGGCGGCGTAATCGGAGAGTTTACCAAAGATAATTATCCCGAACTTTTTAAAGACTATTTGGTTAATCTCGATTACGGTGAATATACGGATTTAATTAAGCAAGATAATATGTTGTATATTTTCGGAAAATTAAAAAAAATACCGGCTCGTCCTTACAAATACGAGGAAATTTACGAACGGTTGAGAGAGATGGTTATTTCCGAAAAAGAAAGCGAATTATATGAAAATTGGATAAAAGAATTACTGAAAGAAAATTATGTGGAAATACTTCTTGATGAGTAGGTTGTACATTTGATGAAAAAATTATCTTTGATTGTATCAACTCTTTTCGGAACAGGTTATTTTCCGAAAGCGCCGGGAACGGCTGGAACAATTGTCGCCGCGCTTTTTTATTATTTTTTTCTGATGAAATTTATATCTTCTTTTGCTTCGGAGCTTATCTTCACCGCCATTTTAATTTTCAGCGGTATTATTTCCGTGATTTTCGTCTCCGAAGCGGAAAAAATTTTGGGACATGATAACGGGAAAATAGTTGTGGACGAATTTATCGGATTTTTATTTGCATTGTTGTTTCTTCCGAAAACTTTGATGGTTATTATAATCGCTTTTATTCTTTTCAGGATTTTTGATATTTTCAAACCGGAGCCGGTTAATGTTTTGCAAAAACTTTCCGGCGGTTGGGGAGTTTTGGCGGATGATGTGATGGCGGGAATATATGCAAATTTTTCTTTGCAAATATTAATTAGGATTTTCCCGAAATTTTTTACTTTATTAAATGGGAATAGTTAAAAAAATAAATTTAAAGAGGAGAGAAAATGAATTATATTTTATTGCAAGCTCAGGCGGCAACGCCGCAACCGAATATGCTCGGCTCGTTAATTCCGTTTTTGTTAATGTTTGTTATTTTATATGTGCTGATTATTTTGCCGCAAAGAAAAAAGCAAAAAGCTCATCAGCAGATGTTGGAGAGTATGAAAATTAACGATAGGGTGATTACCAGCGGCGGAATTTACGGAAAAATTGTTAATTTTAAGAAAGACAAAAATATTGTGGTGCTGCGAATTGACGATACGACAAACACAAAAATAGAAATTCAACGAAGTGCCATAGCGGGAATTATCAATGAAGAAAAGAAAGGCGCAAATCCTACCGGTTAGATTGTACGGAGATAAAACTCTTCGTTTGAAAGCGAAAGAGGTTACCGAATTTGATGAAAATCTGCGTAATTTCGTTGCCGATCTAACTGCGACAATGTACGCCAAAGACGGAGTCGGACTTGCCGCTCCCCAAGTGGGAATTTCTCTCAGAATTTTTGTTGTTGATCCGGATTGGTTCAAAGAAGGAGGAAAAAAAAATCCTCACGTCTTTATTAATCCGAAATTTAAGGAATTTGTCGGGTCGGCAACGAATGAAGAGGGATGTTTAAGTTTACCGGGAATTTTTGAAAAAGTGACGAGAGCGGAAAAAATAATCGTCGAAGCTTTTAATGAACACGGAAAAAAATTTTCGGTAGAAGCTGACGGCTTGTTCGGAAGAGCAATTCAGCATGAATACGACCATTTGGACGGGATTCTTTTCATCGATAAAATTGCCAAATTAAGGAAAATATTTATTAAAAAGTTTCTAAAAGAAATTGAAAGCACGACCGACGAAAACGGTGTGAATATCGGCAAAATGTCTGAAGATGAAGAAATTTCCCGCATCGACAAATGAAATTACGGAATATTATTTTTTTAGGAACTCCCGAATTTGCGGTTCCTACTTTGGAAATTTTAGGAAAATCGGCGTTCAAGCCGGTTCTTACTATAACTCAACCGGATAAACCTGCCGGAAGAAAAAAACGACTGACTCCGCCTCCCGTAAAATTAAAATCGTTAGAATTGCAAATACCGGTATTGCAGCCGGAAAACATAAACGATCCTGAAATTGTCGAGAAAATAGAAAAATTAAATCCAACTATTATCATTACCGTGGCTTACGGAGGTTATCTGGGAAAAAGAATCAGACAAATTCCTCGTTTGGGATGTATTAATTTGCATCCGTCTTTACTTCCGAAATATCGCGGTTCCGCTCCGATTAACTACGCCATTTTTAACGGCGATAAAGAGACAGGAAACACGATTTTCAAAATAACTGCTAAAATGGATTCCGGTCCGATTCTTTTTCAAAGCAAAACCAAAATAGCTGAAAATGAATGCTATACTCAACTTTATCAACGACTGGCAAGCTTGGGAGCAAATGATGTTTTGAAGTTTTTGAGTTTGCTTGAACAAGGAGATATTGAAGATTTTAGAAAACTGGCTTCCTATCGAAAACAGAATGAAAAGGAAGCGACCTATTCCAAAAAGATAGAAAAAGAGGATTTGTTTCTTAAATGGAATCGTGATGCGGAAAGCATTCGCAATCGAGTGCGCGGTTTGGCTTTGAAACCGGCTGCGATTGCCGTTTTCAGAGGCAACAGAATAAAAATAATAGAAATTGAAATTTTACCGGAAAAAGCCGAAAAGACTCCCGGCGAAATTGTGGAAGTCAGAAAAAATGCGGGCATAATTGTTGCCGGCGCGGATTTTAATATTCTGTTGAAGCGAGTTCAACCTGCGGGAAAAAAAATAATGGATTCCTTTGCTTTTTCTTTGGGAGCAAGGATTAAAATCGGAGAAAAATTTTCTGATGGATATTGAAATTAATACGAAAGGAAAAGAACTATTTCTTGCGTTGGCAACTTTGAGCTTGTTTCTTCTGATGATTATCACCACGCTTCTTTGGTGGTTTATTTCTCCGCGCCTTCATGAAATCAGCGAATTTTTGGCGGATATTTCTTTAACCGCTCTCCGTGTTTTTTATTTGATATTGGTTATCGGAACCATTCTGATTTATCTCACTTGTTTTCTCGAGCGCAATTTTCTCGTAGCTCGTTTTGCCGTGAAACTATTTATCGTGGTAATTTTTCCGGTTACAATTCTGCTGGGAAAAATTTTCGGAATTTCCAAGGATAAAATCAGAGAATCCTATGTTTATGTAAATAACGCTTTTATAAAGGCGCTGAAGAAAAAATTCGATCCTTCGGAAGTTCTTATTTTGCTTCCGCATTGTTTGCAAAATACGGAATGCGGCATCAGAATAACGGTTGATATTTTCAAATGCGTTCGGTGCGGAAAATGTGATATCGGCGATTTGACAAAACTTGCCGTGGAACATGGAATTCCGATTGCCATTGCCACCGGCGGAACACTTGCCAGAAGAATCATCGTGGAACATCGCCCCAAATTCATTATCGCCGTTGCTTGCGAGCGCGATCTCGTGGATGGATTACACGATGTTTTTCCTATTCCCGTTTACGGAGTTCTGAATGAAAGACCGGAAGGACCTTGCATTAACACAAGAGTTATGGTTGAAAAAATCAGACTCGCTTTGAAGATTATTTTGAAATGAAAACAAAAAAATTTAAAAAGAAATTTAAGCGAAAAGATTTGCGTTTAAAAAACATCGTCATTGATGATCTCGAATCTTTTTCCGAAACTGAAATCGTGGAGGAAAAAAGAGCGGAAAAAAAGATTCTTGAAAAAGCGAAAACCAGCAAAAAATCAGGGTTGAAACTGAAAAAAGGAAGAATTTTGGAAGTGAAAACAAATTATCGCTGTTTGGTAGCTTTTGACGATTACGAAATAGAATGTCCTCTCAGCGGCAGATTAAAACAGCTTAATTTGGAAACTCGTTCTCTTGTCGCCACCGGAGATTTTGTTATGGTGGATTTTTCCGAAGAACCGCGTATTGAAGAAATTTTGCCCAGAAAAACAAAATTAACCAGATTTTCGGAAGCGGGTTTTCAAACGGAAGTAATTATTGCCGCAAATATTGATCAGGTAATCATTACTGTTTCCGTGGCAGAACCGCCGTTGAATTTGTCTTTGGTCGACAGGTATATCTGCGCCGCCGCTCTTGAAAACATTATTCCGATTATTTGTATCAATAAAATCGATCTTGCCGATAGCTTGGAAGAAATCGAAAAACAAGTTGCTTTTTATAGTCGGTGCGGATACAAGGTTGTTCTTACTTCCGTTAAAACAGAAAAAGGTTTGGACGAACTGAAAAAGGTTTTAAAAAATAAACAAAGTGTTTTTTCCGGTCATTCCGGAGTCGGGAAATCTTCTCTTATTAACAAACTGCAGCCGGGAATAAATCTGCGCACCGGCGAAATCAGTGAATTTAACAAAAAAGGAATTCATGTGACCACAAGCAGCAGATTGATTCCCTGGAAATTCGGCGGTTTTCTGGTTGACACGCCCGGCATTAAAACTTTTGGTTTACCGCGAAAGGAAAAGGATAAAATTCCCAGAATTTTTCCCGGATTTTCGGAATTGTCGGAAAATTGTAAATTTCAGAATTGTTCGCACACCCATGAAAACGAGTGTGCCGTAAAAGACGCTCTGGCAAGAAACGAATATCCGCAGGAAAGATATTTTTCTTATCTGAGAATATGGGAATCTTTATAATTTTGAGGAAGAAATGAAGAATTTCGGAATATTTTTCAATCCCAATTATCAAGATAAAAAAGCGATTTTTAACCTTCTGAAGCAACTGTATGAAAACAAAAATTTACGGTTTTTCAAGTCGGAAGAACAAAGAGAAGTTTTACCGGATTTTATTCGTTGTCTAAAAAAAGAAAAGAAGGTAAAACTTGATTGTATCTTTGTCTTCGGCGGTGACGGCACAATTTTGAAAGCATTGAATTTCAGTTTGAAAACGAAAGCGCCGATACTCGGAATTAATTTGGGAAAATTGGGATTTCTCTCGGAAAGTAGCCTGAAAGAATTGGAAAAATCGATTGATGATTTGAAGAAAAACAAATTCAAAGTTCAGGCTCGAATGTTATTAAAGGTAATTCTGAGAAGAAATAAAAAAGTAATTTTTTCATCTCTTGCCCTTAACGATGCCGTGATTTACAAAGGTGAAGCTCCGAAATTAATCGATGTGAAAATAAGCAGTAATCGGCGCTTTGTCGTGGAAACGAGATGTGACGGTGTAATTGCCGCCACTCCCACCGGTTCTACGGCTTATTCTCTTTCCGCCGGCGGTCCCATTCTTTCGCCGATTATGGATGCAATTGTTGTGGCTCCTCTCAATCCTCATATTTTATCCGTGCGACCGATGGTCTTTTCCTCAGACGATAATATCGGTTTCACCATAATGAATGCCGACCACAAAATACTTTTGCAATTGGACGGTCAAAATAGGTTTGAACTCCACAAAGGCGATAAAATATTGGTGACAGCCGCTTCCCAAAAGGTGGATTTTATCAAACTTTCCAATCGGACTTTTTATCAGATTCTTCGAAAAAAGCTTCATATGGGAAAAAAATGATAAATTCTCTTAGAATCAAAAATTTTATAATTGTCAAAGAATTGGAACTTAATTTTGGAAAAGGATTACAGGTTTTAAGCGGAGAAACCGGCACCGGAAAGTCGATAATTGTGGGAGCGATAGATTTTGCGTTCGGAGGAAAATTTCATCCCGGTTTCTTATTTGACGACTCAAAACCCGCAATTGTAGAGATAACTTTCGATGTTAATTCCGAAAATAAAAGTTTGTTAAAATTAATTTCGGAATACGAAGTTGATATTTCCGAAAACGAAATTTGTTTTACCACCGAATTAACTCCGCTTCAGAAAAGAAGAATTTTTTTGAACGGCAGGCGAATTTCTCGGAGCATTGTAAAACAATTTAGAGATTTGTTGCTTGATTTTCACAGTCAGCGCGACCAACAATAATCGACAAATTCGGAGATTTGCAAACCGAACTAAAAGATTATCAAAGGCAATTCAGGGAAATTGAAAGTTTGAGCGAACAATTGCAAGAATTGCAAACAGGCGAATCGGAACGGGAGGAGCGGATTAAATTGTATGAGTATCAGGCTGAGGAAATTGAGGAAATAAATCCTAAAATCGGAGAAGACGAAGAATTGCAAAAGGAGTGGAATTTGCTTTCCAACGCCAAGGAAATTATTTCTCAGGCGACTTTTATCGAGCAAGCCGTTTACGAAGCGGATAATTCGGTTTACGATATCATAAATTCGTTCATCAACCGTCTTTCCGATTTTGAGGAAGCCGGCTCAAAAATTACGGATATTATTTCTTATTTGAAGGAATCGGCGGCAAATCTGGAAGAAGCCGTTTCCGAAGCAAGAAATCTGCGAGACAGTATCGAAATCGACGATCTTCGGTTGCAAGAATGCGAGACAAGATTAAATGAATTGAATGCTCTTAAAAGCAAATATAAAATGGAATTGCCGGAAATATTAAATTATTATCGGAAAATTAAAGGACTAATTGCAGAATCAAAATCCGATATTACTCGAATCAGTGAACTTGAAGCGGAATTAAAAAAGAAATCTGAAGAACTTCATAAAAAAGCGGAAAAATTAAGCGAAAAAAGAAAAAGAATTTCGATAAAACTGGAAAAAGAAATAGTCGAAAATATCAAAAAATTAGCAATTCCGGATGCTGAAATAAAGATAAAATTTGACAAAGTAACAAGAAAAAAAGTTTTTACTTCTTATTTGCAGGGATTGTCCGAAACAGGACAAGATAGCGTAGAGATCTTTTTTTCAGCAAATAAGGGAGTAAAATTACAACCACTTTCCGTGTCGGCATCGGGAGGAGAAATTTCCAGGGTGCTTTTGGCGATAAAAAAGATTCTTTCCGATAAAATGGAAAGCAGAACGGTTATTTTTGACGAGATAGACACCGGAATCGGAGGTGAGACCGCCAATTATTTAGGAGAATTTATTTATAAAATAGGTAGGTTTCATCAAGTGGTTTGTATCACTCATTTGGCTCAGATAGCTTCTTTGGCGGATAAAAACTTTGCGATTGAAAAGATGAGCAAAAAGAATATTTCCGAAGTAATTGTTCGGGAACTTGATGCGAACGAGAAAAAAGAAGAAATTGCCAGAATGCTGTCCGGCACAAAATCGGAATTAGCCGTAAAACATGCAGAAGAAATAATAAAAAAGAATTTGAGGAGAATTGATGGTTAGATTAAGCAAAAGAACACAATATTTTATAGTATTTCTAATTTTTGTCGTATCGGTAGGAATCGGACTGAAAAAATCAAATCTGATGAAACAAACCAAAATTTCGTTAGATACTTCCAAGGCAACTAAGATTTTCAAAGAAGAAAAAAACATGAAAAAAGTTCAGCTAGGCAGGTTGAAGGTTTGACCGAAGAAAAGGTGCAACTGAACGAAGAGGCTCAGTTTGATATCAATATTGAAGAGCATTTGAAAAATAATAAATTTTTGATAGAGAAAACAAAAGAAGATATCAGTAAACGAAGAACCAGATCGACTGAAAAACTTAATGATTCCAATCGGTTGTTGAAAAAATTGCAGATGGAAATAGACAGTTTGAATTATGTGAAGGTTCTTCAAAAGCATAATAAAGATTACACATTGATTTTTCTCACGGTGATCCAAAACGACAAAACAACGACTTTTGCCTATAAAATGAAAGTTTTTGTAAAAACCACTTTTATTTCTTTGTTCTTGTTTATTTTGGGATTTATTCTTTTCTATTTGTTTATTATTCTTCTCACGAAATTAAT
>NATF01000013.1 GCA_002085205.1 Candidatus Cloacimonas sp. 4484_275
CCGGATTTAAATCCACCGCAATCGTGTCGGTTACGGCAAAATTATTCAAATCAATAACGGAAAGCGTCCCTGGTTCGTAAGTCCAATCATTGATATTGAAACCGGTGTTGGCAACAAACAAATCGTTTCCGACCACACATAAACCTTGCGGAGCCAAACCGACATTTTTCACATTTTATAATTTACTCTCCTCAACCATGCAATTGTCTTATATTTTTCGCTGTCATCCTGAGCGAAGTCGAAGGATGAAACAACTATTTATCCTTTTACCGCATCCTTCGACTTCGCTCAGGATGACAATAACTCCGCTAGGATGACAATAGCTTCGGTCGAGATGATAATTTCATATTTTAAATAACTTCCGAGTTTCCACCACCATAATCATAATTTCTATAAATTTCGTATTGTTATAATTTTGTTTCCAACGAAATTCCCGTTTTCCAATTAAATCCCGGACGCGGTGAAAGCAAATAAATTTCATAATGTTCATCAAAAACATTATTCAATTGAATATAAAATTTCATATCGAAATTTCCAAGTTTTTTTTCAAAGGCAAATTGAGTGTCAACAAGTTCATAAGCGGCAAGCATCTTGTTGTCATTATATCTGCTCGTTCGCTGTTTACCGATTTTGGTGTAAGAAATTTTCAGATAAAAATCATTTAACGAAAATGAGGTGAATGCGACTATTTTTTTGTCCGGCGTGTAAATAAGAGGACGATTGAAAGTATTGGAAGCAGACCCGTCCTCATTCAAAGTTTTGTCCAACGCTTTCGTAAGATTAATTTGCCAACCGGTTTTCCAGAAAAAAAACGGATTTATTTCTCCGCTAAAAATCAAATTTGAAATTTCGGCGGCGGCAATGTTGTCCGGTTTCCAAGAATTTACGGAACGATGCCAATAAATCAAATCCTCGATTTTATTTCGGAGAAATTCGATTTTAACATCGTTGTTTGATGAAACAAAATGCAAAAACGCATATTTGTTTTGCCCGATTTCCGGTTTTAGATAAGGATTACCGACAGCGTTGGAATCGCCTTTCCAATACAAATCGTAAAACGACGGAAGTGAAAAAGAATTGCCGATTCCTCCTCCGATTCGGATAGAAATTAAGCCTTGAAATTCGGCATATCCCTCCGTTTTCCAGCTCAAAAAATCGTTAAATTGAACTTCATCGGAACGAAACGGATGATCAAACCTCACCGAGAAATCCTCTTCAAACCGAAACGGATATAATTTTTGATAAAAATTGAACGCCGTAAAAATCGCCGAATCTTGCAAAAAAACAGGTGCTATTGAAGCCGTTTGCGAAGTTTCGCATTCATATTCAAAATCTTCCCGTCGAAACTCAATACCGGATTGAGAATCAAAAAATTCTTTAATGCCGTAATCCGCCGTTAATTTTCCCCCTTTCTTCTCATATTTTGTATTGCCGATAATGTTGTAATACGGCAAAGACGATTCCGTATTTTCAAAACGAGTGGTTTCATTGAAAAAATAAAAATCGGAATTAAGGAAAACGGATTTTATTTTTTTTGACAGTTCCAAAAAATTCCGTGCGGTTTTTCCGTCCAAACGGGCTTTATCATTCATGTTCAGGGAATTTATCGGACCGGGCAACCCTTTGTGAAAATTCCGAAAAAGCAGATTATATTTCCAATTCAGATATTTGTTTTGATGATTTATCCTTAAATTAAAATCACCCGATAATTTTTGATTGTTCTCCCTCTCTTTCCATTCGACCGAATCCGACAATGTGTATTTGTATTTGAAATTATTGCGCGCAAATGCCGAAGATATAAATGTGGAAATTCGTAAATTTGTCTTTGTTACTTTAAACGAAAAATTGGTTCGGGAATACCCGAAAGAGCCGGCGGAATGGGTAACGGAAAAATCAATATTTTTTTGATATTCCCGATTTATTGCCGTCTCTTTTGTAACGATATTCACCACACCGCCGATTGCACCGGAACCGACAAACGAACCGCCGCCTTGAATCTTTCAAATTCAGATTTGCGTTGTTTTTCAAAATATCGGCAGCGTTCTCCGCCATATTTTCCGTCTCGGAAACAGGTTCCTCTATTTTCTCTTTTCCCAACAATATTTATGCCGGCAATTTCGATTGATTTTTCTTCCAAAATTACCTTGCGAGGAAGTTGCTTCGCTACAAAAACAGTGTCTTTGAAACCGATTTTGTGAAATCTAATTTTTTCGTTTGCCTCGATATTTTGTAGGTTAAAATATCCTTTTGCATTGGAAATTGCGGCTTTTTTTTCAGAAGAGACGACCACATTTTCCAAAGGAAGTTGATTATTTCCGTAAACCTTTCCGAAAACTTCCAAGGCTTCACTTGCAAACGAAATCGTCAGCAATAATAAAACACTCAAAAATATTTTCATGATTCTCTATTTATTTTGTTTGGCTCGGAACTTCAGGTTTCGCAAAACTGTCGAAAGTAAAACTTTTCTTCCCGGGATAAACGAGATTAGGTCTTCCCGAAATCGGATTCTCGACAATATCGAAATCGGCATCAAACAGTTCTTTTATGGTAACGGAATTAATAATATCTCGCGGATGACCGTCGGCAATTAATTTTCCTTTTTTCAGCATCACAATTCTTTCGCAATAATCGGAAGCAAGATTTATATTATGAGAAACCAAAATTATCATTTTTCCTTGTTCTTTATTTATTTTGGAAACTATTTGCATAATTTCAAGTTGATGGTTTACATCCAGATTGGCAAATGCTTCGTCCATCAAAATAACTTCCGTTTCCTGCACAAGAGCTCTGGCAATCGAAACCCTTTGTTTTTCTCCTCCGCTCAGTTGTGAGAACATTTTGTCTTTGAGTGAAAACAAATCAAGTCGGTGCAAAACTTCTTCCGCTATTTCAATATCCCGTCGCGAATAATTTTGCCAATAACCGAGATAAGGAAATCTGCCGGTAAGCACCAAATCTCTAACTTTGAAATCAAATTGAAGTTGAAACTCTTGCGGAATCAAGGCAATATTTTTTGCCAATTCTTTATGTTTCCAATCGGCAAGAGATTTTCCGTTAAAAACGATTTTGCCTCGTTTCGGTTCCAAAAATTTCACCAGAGACTTGAGAAGTGTCGATTTTCCCGCTCCGTTCGGCCCGATTAAAGCACAAAATTCGCCGGCGGTAAAATGCAAAGAGAGTTCTTTTATAACCTCTTGATTGCGATAAGCCAAATGAACATTTTCAATTTTAATCATTGCAATTAATCACCCTTTTTCATTCCGAAACAGAACTTCGGAATAAAATAAAAAAATATTTTGACATTTCATACTAATTTACTATGTTATCTCTCAAAGGAGATAAAATGCAGATTTCATCACAGACGGAATACGCTTTGAGAGCGTTGGCGGCGTTGGCTTTGGCCGAACACGAAAAACCGCTTTCCATTTCCGAAATCTGTAAAACACAAAAACTTCCTCCGAAATACATCGAACAAATTTTTCGCAAACTGAAAAAGACCGGACTTGTAATCAGCATTCACGGCTCAAAAGGCGGATACAAATTGGGAAAAGATATTTCCGAAATTTCGCTTCGTGACATTATGGCTTCTCTCGGAGAAAATTTCGGAAGTTCCGTTTGTAAATCAAATACCAATTACTGTATCGGTCTTCCCTGTATTTACGAAAGCCTTTGGGACGAGATAGGAAAACATTTGAATTCCTATTTTGACTCGATTAAGCTGGATTATATCATCAGCAAATATTAGGAGAAAAAATGAAAAAAATTTACTTTAATAATTGTTTGACTTCCAAACCGGCACCCGAAGTTGTTGACGCTATGTTGCCTTATTTGAAAGAAAATTTTTACTTTCCGGGAAATTTCATCGAAACGGGGGAAACAATCGCTTCTCATTTGCAAGATTTCAAGGAAAAAATTGCCGCTACAATCGGAGCAAAAGCAAACGAGATTCATTTCACAACCGGCGGAACTTCCGCAAATAATATAGCAATCAAAGGTTATCTCTCCGCGAATGCGCACAAAGGAACTCATATTATTTGCTCCGTCATCGATTATCCCGATTTGCTCACCAACGCCGCATTTTTTGAACAAAGCGGTTTTGAAGTTACATATTTGAATGCGGATTGGGACGGTTTCATTGATCTCAATCAATTAGAAAAAGCAATTCGCCCCGACACGATTCTTTTCATGACAACGCTGGCTAATCATACGACAGGAACAATTCAGCCACTCAGGGAAATCAAAGATATTTTGGCAAAAGCCGATCACAAAATTGCAGTTCATGTCGATGCCTGCGAAGCATACGCTCGTCTTCCCATCAATGTAAACGAACTGGGAATAGATTTGATGTCCGTGAGCGCTCATAAATTCCACGGTCCGCAAGGAGTCGGATTTTTATATCAGCGAAAAGGTATCGTTTTGGGTCAGTTCAAACACGGAATTCGCAGAATCGACAATCTGGAAACGGGCGGAATTTCCATCGCTGCCATCGCCGGTATGAACAAAGCGGTTGAACTTGCTTTTGAAAATTTTGAAGAAAACACCAAAAAAATCAAAGAACTTTCCCAATATTTACTTCGGAAAATAGAAGAAAGAATTCCGCACACGATTCTAAACGGTCCGCGCGGCGACAAAAGAGCTCCTCATAACATCAACATTTCTTTTGAATTCATTGAAGGCGAGGCGATTATGATGATGATGGATTTGAACGGAATCTCCGCCGATACGGGCAGCGCTTGCGCTTCCGAAGGTTTAAAACCGAATTATGTTTTGATGGCTTTGGGCAGAACTCACGAACAATCACACGGTTCAATCAAATTCACTCTGAGCAGATATAATACTCGGGAAGAAATTGATTACACTGTTAATAAACTTGAACAGATCGTTAGAGAATTGCGCTCAAGAAGTCCGCTTTATAATAAGTGAAATGAAAAAATTATGATAGATTAGGAGAAATTATGCAATATTCACAAAAAGTGTTAGATCATTTTATGCATCCTCACAATGTGGGAAAATTAGAAAATCCGGATGCGGAGGCAACCGAGGGAAGTCCGGCTTGCGGTGACCAAGTTTCCATTTTTATGAAAGTTGATGAAAACACTCATAAGATTCAGGATGTTAAGTTTCTTTCTTACGGTTGCGCTTCCAACATTGCCACTGCTTCCATAATCACGGATATGGCAAAGGGAAAAACAATCGAAGAAGCCAAAAAGATTACTTGGAAGGAAGCCGCGGAAGAACTCGACGGTCTTCCACCGGTTAAAATGCATTGTTCCGTGTTGGCTGTCGATACTCTGCGGAAAGCAATCAAAGATTATGAAATCAAGCACGGTTTGGCGGAAGAAGATAAATTTTCCACGGACAAAATAATAGAAGAGCTGAAAAAAGTAATCTATCCTAATGTCGGAGAAGACATTGTGTCCTTGAAAATGGTTAAATATGTCGGTTTCAAAGACGGAACGGCAATCGTTGATGTGGAAATTCCCAAATTTGATAAATACCGCGATAATGTGGCGGAAGAGATTCGCGAGCATCTGGAAAAATTCAAAGAAATCAAAGATATAAAAATTACAATGTAATTTCTTTCGGACCTTTAAGGTTATCAAACCTTGAAGGTCTTTTGTTTTTTCCTCTCTCGTCCCACTTCTATTTGTTTATAAAGAACGGCAAAAAAGACGACTCGAAAAATTTTTCGAATGAGCTATTTATTTGCTTTTTATCATAATAATAAGAAAAAACGGACAACCGAGAAACGCGGTAATTATTCCTACGGGAATCTCAATCTCCAAAATATGTTGCGCGATAAAATCACACAAAATCAGAAGAGCGGCACCTCCGATTGCCGACAAAAATAATCCGAATCTTTTATTTCCTCCGAAAAGCATTCGCTGATAATAAAAATTCCGCGACGCAAATTAACCACATTGATTCCCAGACTTCCGGCAACAAGATCACCGGTGGCGAGAATATTCAATTGATGAGTTAGAGAAATAAGATAACTCATTAAAATAATTGAAATTGCAAACACGAATAAAAATATTTTCCATTCCAAATTGCTAAAAATTCTGCCCGGATTACCCATCAAAACATTCAAAATATTTCCGATGTCTTCCTGATGAAAATACAAAAGAAGCGAAATAAGTGCGGAAAAAAACATCCCGATAATTATTCCGGAAAGCAAAAGACGGGTTTTGTTGAAAAAACCTCCCAAATGCGATAATTTCCAAACCAAAAACATGGTCAAAATCGCCCCGACGAATCCGAAAATCGGCATCAACAGAAAAAGACCGGAAATCGCCGCCAAAATGCTACCAAAAGCGGCTCCGGAAGATATTCCCAAAATATAGGGTTCAGCCAACGGATTATTCAGCATCAATTGAAAAGCATAACCGATTCCGCCCAAAACGAAGCCGGCAAGAAATGTCAAAAGGAAACGGGGAATTCTGATGTGAATTATCACATAAGAAGACGAAATTTCATAGAAAAGATAAAAATAAATCAGGGTGAGGGAAAAAAGAATAAAACCGATTGTTCCCCAATATTTTTTGCTATTCCGCATCCGAATTACCTATTATTATTTTTTTCAATTGGTTGATTCCATCGATAATTCGGGGAGAAGCCCGCAAAATTAAATCGGGGTTTATATCATTTGTTGTAAAAATTTTGTTGTTTTTACAAGCGTTTATGTTCGCCCAACCTTTTCGTTCTTTTATTTGTCGAGCCGTAATTCCCGGATAAGTAAGAATAATTATGTCGGGATTTTTTTCGATTACTTTTTCCGGCTTTATCCTGCTGTAATTTCTGGGTAATTCGGAAAAAATATTTTCTCCGCCCGCCAGCTCGATTATTTCTCCGACAAACGAATCGGACGAAACACTCATAATCGGATTTCCGTAAATCTCCACATAAACTTTCGGTCGGATGACGCTTACATTCTGCAAAATAAAATCGTTGATGCGTTCTTCCAAACTGTCTGCAAGCGCATTTGCTTTAATTGTTTTACCAACGGTTCTGCCGATATCGCGAATAGCCGTTATCAATCCGGCAACGGATTGAGGATATATTTTCATAACGGGAATTTTCAGTTTTTGCAGTTCGGAAGTAAGATAATCCTGTTCCAATCCGGAAGTAAACACCATTGTGGGATTTAATTTGATCACCTTTTCCAAATCGACTTTGCCGAAAGTTCCTACTTTGTTCTTTTTTTGAAGTTCCGGCGGATAATCACAGTCTGTGGTAATTCCGACAATATTTTCCGTGCCGTCAATGGCGGCTATAATTTCCGCAATTTCGGGAGAGGTTATCACAAAACGATTTTGCGCATTTGTTTTTATTTTTTCATTGGAACAGGACAAGATAAAAAACAGTACGAAAAGCGGAAAAAAAAGCGTTTTTTTCGGCGACATAATTTATCCTCCATTTAGCAGCTTAATTTATCCGGCGAGGATAAAATAATGTCTTCCGCGATCATCTTTCTTCCGAAGATTTCGCAAAAAACTCAATGGCAGGTTTCCTGGCTCGCAGACAACTTTTTATGTTCCGTCCTTCCCAATCGCTCAAATAACAATCAGTGAACGGAACAGTTCATCTATCGGCTTTCGGATAACAACAAATCGCATTTGTTTTTTCGCCGATATTCTGCTTACAGTGGCGGAGACCGCTTCCGAATTTCACGGAATTCCCTTTTACTCCCGCACCATTAAGCTGCACTCTATATTTCGAAAAAACCGAAAATCAAATAACGAAATTGATGTCAAGAGTTAAGCTAAAATTAAAAACGGAATTGGAGCAAAACACCATTTTGGAAGCAATAAAAAATCTCGGCTAAATATTTTGCCGCACAACAAAACGCAACAAAAATCTAATTTGAATTGTTTTGTTCCCAAATCCGATAAAAATTCTTTGCTTTTAATTTATCTTTTTCTTTGGCAAATTCCAGGAATTTATGATAATCGTTCGGGAAATATTCGTTTGCCGTTTTCGCTTCGAATTCCAATAATTCCAGCCAGATTTCGGGTTTACGGGTAAGCATGGAAGCTTTGCGAAATTTAGTTATTGCGCCGGAAATATCATTCTCGGCTATTTTTAATTTCGCCCAGTAGTAAAAAAGTTCATAATCCGCTTTCCGGGAAAATAATCGCTGAAACAGCTTTTCCGCTTTTTGAAATTTTCTATTTTCCGTCAATTCCGCCGCTTTTGATAATAATTCTTTTCTTTTGCTTTCGGGAGTTTCGGCGGAAATTGATTTTTCTTGCGTACATGCCGCAAAGAAGATGTTTCCTGCCAACAATAAAATTATGAGCGCTCGTAAAATCAAAAAACCTGTTTTCATTTTTTCAGAATTTCTTGAATCATATTCACCAATTCCAAAATTTTATCTTCCTCGTAAACATGAATATTTCGGCTGTTTATTTTTTTGTTCTCTTTCCCGATAAAAACCTGATTAATTTCAAAATGAGAGAAAATATTAGCCAGATTTTTGTCGTCCGTGAGAAAAATATCGCAAGCGCGAGCCAATTGGAAAAGTTCCAGAAGATTGGAAATTTTGAGATTTTCCAAATTCGGAAAATCATGATTTTTCAAAAAGACGCCGGTTAAATAGATGTTTGCCGAAAAATAGAATTTCATCTTTTTAATTAAAATTTCCAAATTTTTATCCGCCTTCATTTCGCGCAAATGAATGATGAAATGAGGAAATTTATTGTGCAAAAATTTTGTTTTGATTCCCGAATCATGTTTTCCGCCGAACACAACGGTTATTTTTTGCGACTGTATTTCCAGATTAAAAAAAGCGGCAAATTCTCGCAACAAGGAAATCGGATTTTGCGGAAGCGGATAAAAGCGAACATTGGAAAAATTATCAATATCGCAAACTATGGAATTCTTGCAAGAATCGATAATTTTTCTGGCTATCTGGTTTCCGTTGAAGTTCAAAACGATACTGTTTTCATAAGCGGAAATCCGCGAAGAAAAAACCCGAAAAGAGAGATTCTCCACTGAAACAATTTTCTCGAAAAAAGCAATTTGAAATGCCGGTAAAATAATGGTATTTTTTTCAAAAATTTCAAACCACGATTTCAAATACGATAGGATTTCAAAATTTTCCGCGGGATTTTCCGAGAACATGACAATGAGATTTTGGCGTTGGCGAATCAGAGCGGAAAAATTCAATTGTTCGGAATCCAACGACCGTTTGAAAAATCTATCTAAAAAATTCTTCTTTTTGAAAATCATTTTTTATTGTTCCAGCGGAATCGCAACAAAAACCGTAGTTCCCTCATTTTCTTTGCTGTTTATCCAGATTTTTCCGTTATGAAGTTCCGCAATTCGTCGCGCAGTTGCCAAACCCAATCCCAATCCGCTGGAACGGAATTCCACATAACCCGAACTGTGAGAATAGATGTCGTTCATTTCATAAAAAGATTGAAAAACATTTTTCAGCTCAGCTTCCGGAATTCCGATGCCGTTATCCTGAACATAAATCACCAAAGTTTCCTTACCGTTTATCTCTTCCTGTTGAAATGTGGAATGTCTGGCTCCGATAATAATCGTTCCGAAATCTTTCGTAAACCTGATAGCGTTCAAAACCAGATTTTTCAACATCAAGTAAACCGCTTCCCAATTCATGGGAACAAGCGGCAAGTTCGGCTCTATTTCACGCTTGATAATCATGTGGCGTTCCAATGAAATGCGCACCGCTTCTTCATAAACATTGTTCAAAATATCCTCTATTCTGAAGAAACTTTTCTCAATTGTTTTCAACAAACTGTATTTGGTAAAATTAATAATATCGTTAGTTACATAAGATAGTTTATTGACGCTTTCTTCTATTTTTTCCACGGTGTTGTTGTCATCATTTTCTATTTTCAGTTTTTTCAAACGATTTACATAACTTTTCAGAGCGGAAAGAGGAGTATTCAATTCGTGAGAAACTATATTTATAAACTTGCTTTTTAGCTTATGAAAGGATTGAATTTCTTTGCTTTTTTCTCTTAAATCTTTATATTGCAACGCATTTTTAAGAGAAACGGAAATTTGAATCATCAATAATCTGATAAAATCCTCGTTAATTTGAAGCGGTTTTTGAGGAGCTTTGTAATTATCAATATAGATGAAACCGTAAAAATTACCGTCAATGAGAAGCGGCGCACAATAAATGGAAAAACTTTCGCTGGAACGCGTGATGAAACCTTCCAAAAATTTATCCTTTCCCACATCCGCAATATAAAGCGGCTTTCTCGTTCTGAATACTTCTCCCAAAATAGATTTGCTGATACTCACATAATTACTGAGAAGGTGTCCCGATTCGTCCAGTGCAACGGAATACACAAAATTTCCCATTTCGTCTTTTTTAATCAGAAATCCTCGCGAACCGCCCGTGTATTCCAAAATGAAACCGATGATTTCCTGCTCCAATTTGTTTATATCGATTATTGTGAAAAAACTTTGAGAGATTTCTATCAATTTTGTCATCAATTCCATTTTTTTGTTTAATTCGGAAAATTCTTCTATTCTCATCAAAATGGAAGCAAGGTGGAAACGGAGCATTTTTGCGATAACTATCTCTTTTTCCTGAAAATTCAGTTCCCCTTTATCCGCCAAAACCAAACAACCTATTTTGGCGGTTTTAATCCTCAGAGGAATAAAAATCGTATGAAACCGATTTATTTTCCGCATGATTATTTGATTTTCTTCCAAACATAAATTCATTTTATTCAAATATTTCGGAACCAAAAGTTCCTCTTTTTTCAAGCCGTGCAAAAGAAACGGTTCCAATTGATTTTTTATCTGGTCTTTCAGAATAATGGAATAAAAGTTGGGAGAAAAAAGTTTCTTCACCGTTTTATCTATGAAAAATTTTATTCTCTCAATCTCTTTCAATTTCAAAATGTCATAAAGTTCGTCCTGCCATTTGCTGGAAAGAACATCCTCACGAGGAACCAATTTAACCGTTTTTAATTTGGAAAAATCGTTTACATTGAATTGGGTTTTTTTCAGAAACACTTTTTTATCGTTGGCAGAAAGACCTTTCACGGCTTGAATTATTTTGTTCTTATATCTTTCAAAATAGAATTTTGCCAGATTATTAACTTTTAACTTACCGTAAATTTGAGTGAGAATTTCATAAATCTCTATTTCAAGCAAAAAAAGTTGATGCGTTTGCACATAATCCAAAACTTCCAAAAGTTCTCGGATAATCAGTCGCAAACTTACTTCTTTGTCCAAAAGTTGTATTTTTGCTTTTCTGATTTTCAAAAGATTCATCCAATAATAAAAATTGTTTTTCTCGCACAACTTGCGAGATTCTTTATACATTTCATAAGCGCGTTTTATGTCTTCCGTTTGCAAATAATATTCGATTAATCGTATGTAATTGATGGCTTTTGCATATTCGCTTTTGTTTTGAAGCGAATACTGAAAAGCAAGGTCGGCATTTTCTTTGGCTCCTTCAAAATCCTTTTTTTGCAAAAGAATCAATCCGTAAATTTGATGATAAAATTCTTCTTCTTTTTTCTCGATAAAAATTGCCTTTGTTTTTTCCAGCAAATACTCGATTTTGTTGTAATCGCCGAGATGATACAAATAATAAAAATAAGTTTTGGTCAGCGGCGTGATTTTGTAAATATTGCCTTTGATTAAATCCGGAATGTTTTGGGCGACAAAATTTTTGTAATAAGCAAAATTTATTATTTTACTTTTGGCAATGGCAAGATTATCAATTATGGCATCATAAAACGGTTTGTTTTCCACTTTGACGGAAAGCTGAAAAGCTTCCATTAAATATTTTTCGGCGGTTTTGAATCTGCCCAGTTTATTGTATGCCTGCCCGAAACTGACCAAACTTTGGATTTTTCCTCGAACACACTGAAAAGTATTGCAAAGATTAAGGGATTTTTGGAAAAAATCAAAAGCGGTATTGGTATCTCCTTTCATCAAAGCAACATCACCGATATTATTGTAAACAACGACAAGTTTGCGATTGTAGTTATATTTTTCCCAGATTTTCATCGCTTGGCGATAATTTTTTTCCGCCTCGTCCAACTGTTTAATTTGATGATAAAGATACGCCAGATTGTTATGCAAAGAACCAACTTTCAGGAAAAAGTTCACATCATTTTGAGACTTGATTTCGGAAAGATAATTTTCTATCAGTTCTATCGCTTCGTTGATTTTTCCCTGAAACCCGAGAAAAATACTTTTTGCGTCGATATAAGCGGCTTTATACGGTTCCACAAGCTGTTGTTTTTCCAGAAAATCCAAACATTCTTTCACTTTTTCCATTTTATGCTGATAAAAATAAATTTTCGCCAAATGAAGTTTACAAATTATTTTTTGTTTTCCCGTTATCGCCAAACTAAACGCTTTTTCCAATCTTTCCTGAGCCAATTTGAATTTTTCCATTATCAAATAAAAAATTCCCAAAACAATGTGTTTTTCGGGAATGTCCGGCATATTGAAGATATATTTTTTCAAATTTTCGGAAATATTCGCCGTAGAAGCCCATTCTGATTTTTGGACGAGCATTTGTAAATCCGCTCTCAGGTCTTTTTCCAAAATTTCGATTTTTCCGGAAAAATCATATTCCACAACTTTGCAGTATTTTTCAAAAGCCTCTTCGAATTTTTTCTTTTGAAAATACAATTCCGCCAACAAAAGTGTAAATTTTCTGGCGCTAAAATAATCTTTTATTTCCAACGAATGTTTGATTATCGCTTTAAGAATGGGAACTTTAGTAATTCTTTTATCGGAAAAATATTCAATTGTTTTGCGGGCAACAAGAATTTTGTTTTCTTCGGTGCATTCACTGAAAAATTTTTCCTTTGCTTCCCTAAAGGTAAAATAGTAATAATAATTTTCCTTTTTCCTCAATAATTCATTGTTGATGCCGGCAATAAGCAGGAAAAAAATTCGTTTTTCCGAAATTCCCAAAATATGTTTAATCAAACTTTTGGAAAGCGGCGTGTAAACAGCAGAAAGAATCTTGAAGTACTGATAATCTTCTTTGGAAAGATGTTTCATTCTTTTGTAAATCGATTTAACAATTGCAGCCGGAAGTTTGTAATTTTCCAAATCAAAAGAAAAATCGAATCTTCCGTTTTTCCAAATTATTTTTCTGGCGGTTAAATCAATCAGAATGTTTTCCACGAACATCGGATTCCCGTTCGCCCGTTCCCACAATTGATAAAGAAATCTATCCGGCGGCGTTTCTTTGAGCAAATTCGTAACATATTTCTTGGTTTCGTTGAAAGAAAGCGCTTCCACATTAATGAGAACCGAGTGTTGCAATTCTGCCAATTTTTCCGGATTGTTCAAACTGAAAATCAACAAAATCGGTCGTTGCACAAGGTCTTTGTAAATATATTTTATGAATTCATTTACTTCTTTCGTGAGAAATTGAGCGGAACGAATCATAAAAATCACGGGTTTGTCTTCCGCCAAATGAAAAAGAAAATTCGACGCATTATAAAAATCGGAGCGAAGTTCTTCCTCGTTTTCCTTCATTTTTGCGGCGTCTTTCTCGGATTCAAAAAGATACTTTCTGAATTTACGGGAAATATTTTGCAAATCGGAAACAACCTGTTTGTTGTTTTTAATCGCGTAAAGAAATTCCTTAATCAAGGCAAAGAAAGGATCTTTATTCTTTTTGCTGCATTCATAATCAAAAATATAGTATTCGCCGGTGAGAAGATGATAACGAAAAAGAGTGAGAATATCATTTTTCCCCAAACCTTCTCCGGCGGACAAAACCACCACTTTACCGTTATTCTTCTTGATGAGCGGAATGAAATCCAGCAATTGATGAGCGTAATTTTCCCTGACATGGAAATCTTTTGGGAAAAGGAATATTTTTTCAGTTGGATACTGTTTATATAAGAAATAATCGCTTCGCTGTTTTCGAATCTGTCTTCGGGATCTTTTTCCAAAAGTCTGATAATCAGGTTTTCCAATTTATCGGGAATTTCTAAAAATCGCTTTGAGGAATGGCTTCGTTTCCCAAAAATATTTCCGGCGCCAAATAAGGCAAAGAAATGTCGTGTTCTCTTTGAACTTTTTCCACGCTTTTGTTGGTAAAACCGTAATCGATAATTTTCAGCTCGACCGTTTTATCCAATAATTTGAACAAAACATTGTTTAATTTCAAATCTTTGTGAAAGATTTTTTGGCTGTGAAGAGCGGCAAGTCCGTAGCAAATTTGCACGATTATATCATAAAGCAAACTGAGTTTGGAAGGTCTAAATTTGAATTTTTTTAACGGTTCGCCGTCATAATATTCAAACAAATAATAAAGATTGCTGCCGTGATTACCGAAGTTGACGACATGCACCAGATTTTTGTGTTGGATTTTGGTGATGTGGTGCATATCTTCCGCCGAAAATTTCTCGTAAATGTTTTGCACATCCAATCTATGAAACAACTTCATTCCGAAAATTTTATTCGTTCTCAAATCTTTAACGACATAAACCGTTGCCCACAAACCTTTTCCCAGCTCTTTTTGCACTTCATAATGTGAATCTAAAATCATTTTTATCTCCCGAAAAAAAACTTTTGCTATTAAATTTTCCGCAATTTCATTGTCAAGATTCGGATAAAATAAAAAAAGCGATGTAAAATATTTTTTACATCGCTTTCCAAATTATTTGTTTCCTTCTATTTTTCTACCTTTTCGATAATTTTTTCCACTATGCTTTGCATCTCTTTTGCGGAAGCGGAATCGCGGTAATTTTCCAAAAAGGAAATACCTTTGTCTCCGGTAACCACAATATCCGGATCAATCGGAATTTTTCCCAAAATATCGATATTGAAATCTTGGGCGGCTTTTTGAATGCCGAAACCTTTGAAAATATCTATTTTTTCGCCGCAATGCGGACAAACAAAAGTGCTCATATTTTCGATAATTCCAATCACCGGAACATTCATTTTTTGAGAAAATTTAATGGTCTTTCTCGCATCGAGTAGAGCAACATCCTGTGGCGTGGAAACAATGAGAGAACCATCCACTTTTTTCAATGTTTGAACAATCGAGAGCGGTTCGTCTCCCGTTCCCGGAGGAGAATCAATTATCAAATAATCCAATTCCGGCCATTTAATGTCTTGCAAAAATTGTTTGATCGCTCCGATTTTGAGAGGACCTCTCCAAATAATCGGTTCGTCGGGATTTTCCACCAAAGTGGCAATCGTCAGCGCATAAAGATTTTCCGTTACCCGAATCGGCATCGGATATTCTTCATCTCTCGCCAATTCCAGCCTTCTTCCTTCAATCCCAAGCATTTTGGCAATCGAAGGTCCGTGAATATCCACATCCAAAATTCCAACTTTTTTACCGGCTTCCGCCAAACCATAGGCAACATTCACACTAACCGTGCTTTTACCGACTCCGCCTTTGCCGCTGATAACCACAAGTTTATGTTTGATTCTATCAAGATTGGCTTGCAGACGCAAATCTTCCGGTTTCGGTTGAACACCCTTAAAATTTACTGGTTGCATTTAATCCTCCACTATTTCTCTCTATTTGAAATATAATAATTTTTTCCAAAACTTTTGGCAATCTCAAGAGGAAAAACGGTTTGAGAAATATTAAAAAATTTTGGCGGTTACCCGATGATGAGAAAAAGAATAAAATTGTATAATAACTCCGTGTTGTTACA
>NATF01000104.1 GCA_002085205.1 Candidatus Cloacimonas sp. 4484_275
TTAACAATCAAAAAAACCTGCCGGAAGCTGGCAAAAAACGGTTTTGGGAATTATCAAAAATTCCTCTCGCTTTGCAACGATTCCGTACTTGCCAAACAACTTACCGGATTTTCAATTCCGAATCTGGAAGGTTTTCTTTATCCCGAAACTTATTATTTTCCCGAAGAAACACAAGAACGGTTTATCATAGAACATCTTGTAAACCAATTTTTTAAAGTAACTTCAAAACTTAACTTCAATACTCCCCACAATCTTAATTTCTATCAAACAATAATTCTTGCTTCAATCGTGGAAAAAGAAGCCAAAATGAATGATGAAAAGCCATTGATCGCGAGTGTTTATCTTAATCGATTACAATTTAACTATAAACTTCAAGCCGACCCGACAATCGCATACATTCTTGAGCAAATGGGAAAAAACCGAAAAAAAATTTATTACAAGGATCTTGAACTTGATTCTCCTTTTAATACTTACAAATATCCCGGATTACCGCCGACTCCTATTTGCAGCCCTTCCCTTTCTTCTATTGAAGCAGTTCTGAAACCTGCTGATACGAACTATTTTTTCTTTTTTGCCGATAACAAAGGAAGACATATTTTTTCCCAAACCTATAATCAACATCTGTATAAGCAAAGAGAACTAAAAAATGGAAGATAATATTCTTTTGCATTTGGCAATCATTATATTTTTCTCCAAAATATTGGGCGCTCTTTCCAGAAAATTCAAGCAACCGCCGGTTATCGGAATGTTACTCCTCGGAGTTGTTTTAGGACCCACTTTTTTGCATTTCATAGAGCCGGACGAGGTAATAAAATGGATTGCTAAAGTCGGCGTTCTCTTTCTTCTTTTCGAAGCCGGTTTGGAAACCAATCTGAAAAGAATTAAAGAAGATTCCAAACAAGCAATTCTGCCCGCACTCGGTGGAATTGTTACTCCTTTTTTATTGGGATTTGTCTTATCGTATTTCGTGTATCAAGACTTCGTGGAAGGATTAATCGTCGGAATCATACTCACCGCAACAAGTGTTAGCGTGAGTGTGATGACTTTAATTGATATGGACAAAATCAAAAGTATCGAAGGAAGATGTATCGTTAATGCCGCGATTATAGATGATATAGTCGGAATTCTTCTGCTCACTTTTATTTTCGGTTTAACCGTTAAAACGGAAAATATGAATGTAGCTCTTTCGCTTGTCAAAATTCTCGCCTTTTTTGTAGTGTCTTTCATCTTCGGTTTATATATTTTACAACCGTTTTTTTTGAATTTAAAAAAAATATTGATGGAAAATGTGGTAATTTCGTTGGCAATTGCATCGGTACTTCTTTATTCGTGGTTTGCCGAAAAAACCGGTTTGGCAGCCATTACGGGCGCATATTTTGCCGGTCTGTTTTTAGGGCAAACACAATACCGTCGGTTTGTTCACGAAGGAATTTCCAATAATTACCAGCGCTTTGGTTACTCCGTTTCTGTTAAAATTCGGATTTACCAAATTGCAGGGAAAAACATTTTAAAACAAAAGGAGTCGGATATGTGGAAAGAAATTATAGATGAAGAATTAATTTTTATCAATCCCGATGTAAAAGACAAAAAGGACCTTTTTGAAGGAATGGTAAACCATGTTTACAATAAAGATTATATAAGAAACAGAAAAAGATTTCTCAAAGCTCTGTGGGAAAGAGAGGAAAAGTCCAATACGGAATTGATTCCCGGAGTTGCTCTTCCCCACGCGCGCAGTAACAGTGTCGAAAAGCTCTTTGTATGTATCATCGTTCTGAAAAACGGTTTGGATTACAACAATCCCGAAATGGGTCCGGTTCAAATAGTTTTCTTTTTCGGTTGCTCGGAAAATCACAACAAAGAATATTTACAACTTTTGGCACAATCTTCCCGCGTGTTGAGAGATTCCGAAACCAGAAAAAAAATCATCGATGCCCAAAAGCCATCGGAAATTATCGAAATATTGGAAAAATTCGACGAAGAAGAAAAACCGGCCGAGGAAAACAAAAACTATCTTTTGATACTTACTTTGAATGATGTGAGCAAATCTTCCGAAGTCGTTTCGGCAATGGTCGAAGTGGGAATTACAAACGCTTCCATAATTGATTCCGTTTCCATGGCAAAAAAATTGGCTTACGAAATGCCGCTTTTTGCAGGTTTAAGTTATATGGCGGGTGGAAAATCCAAAGAATCGCAGATTATCTTTTGTCATATTCCCGGCAAACAAACCGCTTATAAACTTGCCGAACTTTTGAAGAAAAACGGAATCGATCTCAATCGACAAGGAACCGGATTCATTCAAACAATCGAAGTTAAGGATATTATAGGTAATTTTGAAGAAGATATTGATTTGTAATATCCTCTGATTAAGTGAATTAGATTTTCATATTTTCTTTAATTCCAATCCCATTGTATTTTTAGTATTTCAATTTTTTCTTTACGAATTTTCCCTTAATTTAAAGTTTTGCTGTGAGGGAGTGGAAATTTTTGTATTGATTTGGGTGAAGTCATAAAAATTATGGGATTAATAATGAGAAAATTTTTTATTTTTTTACTTTTACTAATTATTTCATTTTATTTACATTCGGAAAACAAAATCATTAAATTTGAAGGCGGATATTACAATGTTAAAATCCATTTTTTCAGTTCTTCTCTTACCGGAATTTCATCTTCTTTGGGAAACTTTGGTAACACGATTTCTTCTCTCACCACCGAACCGGCAATTGTAAGTCTCAATCCCGCCGCTCTTTCAGGGTTTAGAAATAATCGAATCTCGGCAGATTTTTTACCAAAATTTTCCATCAATACCAATTCCTTCTACGATATAAATTCAAAAGTAAAAAACATTATCGACCAGCGAAACGAAATAGTCTGCGAACCGATTTATCCGGATATTTCGATTGAAGTGGGACAAAAAGGCGGAATAAAAAATTTTGCGGCAACATTTTCTCTCTCCGATTACGGAACATTCGGTTTTTCATTTCACAATCCTTTGGATTTTTCTTTTATAATGACCGGCAACGGCTCTTCCGGAATTCTTGCCGATTACAGTTTGGAAGATACAACAAAGGTTTCGATGAGTGTGGAAACTTTCGCTTCTTTGGATGCTCGTTTTAACCAAGTTGATATCGGTTTCGGGAAACAATACAACAACCTTTCTTTCGGAATCGGCGCAAGTTGGCTTTATTCAAAAATCTTCGGCAATTTCGACACAAAATTCGAGGGTGTTATCAGACGTTACGGAACAGAACAAATTGACGAAGCTTTTAACGATCCTACCGTAGATTTCCGAAATACTTTAGACGATTCCATACGATTGGATTTCCAAACCGTTCTTTTTGCACCGGTATTGGCAGTAACTTATCGCAAATCCGCTCAACTTACTTTCGACGGAGTTTTCAAATTACCTTCAAAAAATAATTACGACGGATTTATGAAAATAACCCAATATACGCTGGGAGTTTTAAATGAAAACAGCCTGTTTAATCCCGACGAAGAACTTCTTGACCAAACCTTGCTGGAATTAAGCAGAATGACATACACCAATCGCACTGTGTATGAAAGTACGCAACTGACGCTGTCTTATCCGGGAAAATTGGCGGCCAGCGATTCTCACAAAAAGTATAGTTACGGATTTGTCTTAAATCATGTTTTCAAATACGGATTTCGATTGAATCCGCCTTCCGGCAAAATCGCTTTTTCCCTCGGAGGACAATTCATTTTTGCCGACCAATATTTGAAAAATGTAAAAAATGTTAAAGGAGAACTTGTTGAGCCCAAAACGAATATACTCATTCCGTCCTTTTCAACCGGCTTGAAAATTCCTTTAAACCAAAATGTGGTATTTGACATAAGCTTAATGAGTTTACCTTCGCCGTTTGCCAGAATAGGTGTAACCTATGGATTTTGAGAGGATTAAATGAAATTCTATAAAATATCGTTAATAATTTTTTTGATTTCAACTTTTTTGGAATTATTCGCCAATCCGCAATTCGGAAATCAAGTTGATTTGGGACTAATCGAAAATGACGAAATCGACGAAGCCTCCGGGATTGTTGCCAGCCGAAAAAACAATAATGTATTTTGGCTTCATAACGACTCCGGTAACGAAAATGTAATTTATGCAATAAATTCATCGGGAAATAATTTGGGAATTTACACAATCTCCGGTATAACCAATCGCGATTGGGAAGATATAACCATCGGTCCCGGACCTGATCCTGACGAAGATTATATCTATCTCGGCGACATTGGAGATAATAATTTACAATACGAAGAAAAATATATTTACCGTTTTATCGAACCGGATGTTTCCGAATTTCAAGACCCTGTTTTTGATGTAATTTCCAATGTGGAAACCATCACTTTCCAATATCCGGAAAATATTCTTTATGATGCGGAAACTCTAATGTCCGATCCCGTTACCGGTGATCTTTATGTCGTTACAAAAAGATACGGCGGAAATGTGGATTATGTTTTTCGGGCGGCTTATCCACAATCTACGGAAACGACAATTACTCTGGAAGAAGTAGCTCAATTAACAATTCCGGATTTTTTGGGTTACGGAGCAACTGGCGGTGATATTTCTTCCTCCGGTTTGGAAATTTTAATTAAAACCTATTCTGATGTTTACTATTGGTCTCGGAAATTGGATGACAATCTTTGGGAAGCTTTTGATGATGAGCCTCTCATGGAACCTTATTCGCAAGAACCGCAGGGAGAAGCAATTTGCTGGAAAGCGGACGCAATGGGATATTACACCGTCAGCGAAGAATATATGGAAGTTCCGGCTCACCTTTATCTTTATCCTCGAATCGATAATTTTATCTCTTTAAGCCAGCTTCCAAATTCACTTTATCAACCTAGCGAAACTTTTCGCATCGAATGGTCGCCCTCCGATTTGTACTGTGAAATGTATTATTCATCCTCGCCCGGAGGAGAAGACTTGAATAATTATGTCCCGCTCGGATTAAACGGAATCGGTAGTATTCAATCCACTCCCGGGAATGTAGGTTTGGGAATAGGCGTTTATTATTGCGTTCTCCATAATCCGGAATATAATTATACTTCCGTAGAATTCCAACTTATTGTGGAATCTCCGCAAGCCGTAACAATGATGACTCCGATTAACGGTTCGGTGATAACAAATACAACTCCGATTTTCAGTTGGGAAGCGAATCCGGGTGTTCCTTATTATTTTCTCGTACTTTCCGATCATCCTTTTACCGTGGAAGAAGACGAAGACGGTCATCCTATTGTAATTGGTTTGCAACCCATTTGGCAGATCATCACTCCCAACACTTCCGCTCTTTACGGCGAACAAGACCCTTCCGGTTATTTTACCAACAATGCTCCGCCGCTTGTTCCGGGAATTACTTATAATTGGTTGGTTGCCAATAATTACGGTAATGATCCGTTATTCACTTCCAAAATCGTTTCTTCTCCTTTCGGTTTTGAATTTTCATCCGAACAAACCATTGATTCTCCCATTTTGATTTTGCCGGAAAACAATGCCACTATTTTGGGAGATGATTTAATTAATTTTCAATGGTCCTCCGTCCCGGGAGCTATGAACTATAGAATTTTTCTTTATGAGATTCGAGAGGAAAACGGAAGCGAAGGTTACTATCCCATTTGGAACCAAATAACTACCGAAAACCACATTAATTTCAATGCGGAAAATATTTTGATAAATGCCGAATATGCTTGGAAAGTTTTCGCTTCCGACGAAAATGATGTCAGTTCCGTAAGTACTGATTTTCGTTTTACCTACAGCACAATAATCGGAACGCTTCGTCTTTATGTTCGCAACATTGACGGTTCTCCGGTTGGTTATGCCAATGT
>NATF01000105.1 GCA_002085205.1 Candidatus Cloacimonas sp. 4484_275
CTTTCCGAATATATGAATCATTATCTTTTCTTAAGATTCCGATTGAGTGCGGATGAAACTTGCAACGATCCCGGTTGGGATATTCGTAACATCAAAATTGTTTCTTCCGTTGGTTCCGTCGCCGGAGAAGAGGAAATAATTCCGGTTCAAACCGCGCTTTATGATAATATCCCCAATCCTTTCGGAAAATTCACGACAATTTCTTTTAGTATGTCTCCGAGAGAGGCGGAAAAGGCTAAAATTGAAATCTATAATGTGAAGGGACAAAAGGTTAGAACTCTGAGAAATTTCGATTGCAGTAACGAAAAAGCGGCGAATTCGTCTTTTCACACGGTTTGGGACGGAAGAGACGACAACAATAAAGCGGTTTCTTCGGGGATATATTTTTATAAACTGGCAACGGATAACTATAATAAAATCAAAAAAATGTTGATAATAAAATAAACGGAGGATCTTTTGAAAAAAATATTTTTAACTATTATGATGATGACATTTGTTTCGTTGATTTTTGGTAATTTTGTTTATCAGAAATCCGGGGACGGAGTCAGAATAACTTTTTCGAATGATAATTTCGAGGGAAAGGGAAATCTGTATAAAATCATTGCTTTGCCGACAAAAAATGCCGAAATCGAAGTTAAAAATTGTGAGATATCCATTTATTCCGAGAAAGGAAAATTCCTTCGCACCGAACGCCAAACGGGAAACGACAGAGTGAGAATAACCGGAAGTTTTGTGATGAGAGAACTTTTCGGACATCAAATTGAATTAATTTTAAATAAGAAGGAAAGGGGAGAGATTTCCAAAATAAAAAATATTGATTTTGAGATAAAACCTGTCGATGAGGTGAAAATTCCTTCCAAAATTTCCGCCGCTTTTTTACCGGTATATAAATCGTTTGCGGATAATTTTTCCACTTCGTATTTAAGAGATGCGGAAGTCGTTCCTTCCAAAATGCTTATTATTACGCATTCCAATACGATTGAAAATTTATCGGATTTTATAATTTGGAAAAATCAGAGAGGAATTGCCACGGAAGTGGTAGCCGTTGAAGAAATCGGAAGTACCAGCACGCAAATAAAATCTTATATTCAAAATGTTTACGAATCTTCCGAAGAACCGCCGGATTATCTTTTGCTTGTCGGCGATGTGGACGATGATTTTGAAATTCCCTCTTTTTATATCAGCGCCGAAAATGATGTTACCGATCTTCCGTACACTCTTTTGGAAGGAGATGATTATTTTCCGGAAATGCTTGCCGGAAGATTTTCCATTGATTCCATGATCGAATTGATAACGATGATGAATATGGCCTTCGCTTCCCAGCGGAGCGGTTGCTTTTGTCGGTCCTTCCGACCTTCATACAAACACAAAATACAATAACAGCATTTTAGCCGGTTTTTATCACGGACTTCTGGACGAAGGAAATCATATTTTTGGCTCTGATGTTTTACGCGGAAAACTGGAACTTTATAATAATTTTCCTTTGGAAAGGGATCCGGGACAAAAAGTGGAATTTTATTTCCATGTCTATAATATTCTCGGAGATCCTTCTCTTTTGATGTGGACGGGAATTCCTCAGGAAATTTCCTGTAATTTGCCGAATGAAATTTCCGTCGGAACCAATTATTTGGATATTAGTCTCTCAGACGAATTAAACGGGGCGATTGTTACGGCGTATAAAGAAGGGGAATTTATCAATTCTGCCGTTGTGGAAAACGGTTCTGCCACGGTATTTTTAAATTCTCAATCAAGCGGAACGGTTACCGTTACCATTACAAAATCGTCTTATCACCCGTTTATTCAAGATATAAATATTGTAAATAATAGCATCGATATCGGATTGGAAAATTATCAATTCAGTGGAAATACCGCCGGAGAAAATGTTCAATTAACGGTAACTTTGAAAAATTACGGTTCTCAAACGGCAAATTCGATTTCAGCGGAATTAAGCTCGGAAAATCAGTTTGTAAATATTACCGATGACTTTGCCGATTTCGGAAATATTGCCGCGGGAGCTTCCGCTTCGGAAACATTTGATTTTCAAATTTCACCGTCTTGTCCCGATAATCAGGTTATTGAATTTAATTTGACTCTTTCCGATGAAACGGTGCTGAAGTTTGATTTGATTACTCAGGGATTTACTTTTGAAATTTTAAGTGTTACCGTGAACGATGAGAACGGAATTATCGAACCGGGAGAAGAAAGGAATCTGACGGTTGAATTGGAAAACACGGGAAATGTAAATGTCACAAATTTAAACGGAACTCTCGTACCGCTGAGCGATGCCGTTCAGGTGATTTCGGCAACGGGAAATTTCGGAAGCATAAATGCCGGTTCTTCCGCGACGGCGAATTTTACCATAAGTGTAAATTCCGATTGTTATCGCGGAAGACAAATTGGTTTTAGATTAGATTGCGAAGATGCAAACGGACTCTTTGCTTCCGAGAGATTTACTTTGGAAGTGGGAATTGTGGACAATACTCAACCGACCGGAGCCGATACTTTCGGATATTATGCTTATGACAGTTTTGATATTTCTTACGAAGAAGCACCGGTTTACGAATGGATTGAAATTGATCCCAACGAAGGCGGAAACGGAGAGGTGATTCTTATGAGTGACGACGAATCGGAATCTGTTCCGTTACCTTTTGATTTTCCGTTCTATGGAGTAATTTCGGATAGTATTACCATCAGTTCAAACGGTTGGATATCCTTCCAAACAACATGGACGACCTTCTTCCGTAATTGGACGATTCCTTCGGCTTTGGGCCCGTATGGAACGGTTGCCGCTTATTGGGACGATTTAATCGGTCCGAATGAAGAAGATATGAGAATTTGTTATTATTATGATCAAGAAGAAAACCTCTTTGTTATCGAATGGAATAACTGTGTAAATCGGTTTGATAATGCTTCCGTCGAGAACATTTCCATTTCCAATTATCCGAATCCTTTCCGTAATTCAACTTCGATTTCTTTTAATTTCAGCGATAAATTTGCCGATAAAGCAAAAATTAATATTTACAACATTAAAGGACAAAAAGTGAAAACTTTTTCAATTGGAGAAAATGGAAATGCCAAGTTAGTAACTTGGAACGGGAAGGACGAAAAAGGAAAATCGGTTTCGGCAGGAGTCTATCTCTATCGTTTGGAAGCGAAAAATCAAAAGTCAGAATTAAAAAAATGCATATTATTGAAAAAATAATCGAAAAGAAAGATGTATAGTTTAATTATCGGTTTAGCGATTTTAATCGTATTTTGGATAATAGAATATCATCGGCATCAGTATTATCGTCGCCAAATTCCGATTATCATTCATGTGAACGGAACGCGCGGCAAATCGAGCGTAACCAGATTGATTGCCGCCGGATTGCGCGCCGGCGGAAAAAAAACTTTGGCGAAAACAACCGGTTCGGCGCCGAGATTTATCTTCGAAGACGGTCATGAAATTCCGGTTGTGCGCCATTTCGGCGCGAACATCAAGGAACAGCTTAAAATAATCAAATTTGTCGCAAAGAGAAAAATCGATATTTTGGTTTTGGAATGTATGGCGGTTAATCCGGAATATCAATGGATTACGGAACATCAAATGGTTAAAGCCGATGTGGGAGTGATTACCAACAGTCGTCCCGACCATCTTGATCTTATGGGACCGGGATTGAGAAATGTGACGCTTTCTTTATGCAATACAATTCCTAAAAATGGAATTATGTTCACGGCCGAACGCAAGGTTTTTCCTTTGATGAAAAAACAAGCGGATAAATTGCATGCGAAGTTGATTCAATCGGATGATTCCGTCGTCACGGACGAAGATATGAGAGGATTTTCTTATTTTGAACATAAGGAAAATGTGGCTCTTTCCTTGAAAGTGTGCGAACATTTCGGCGTTGATAAAAAAACGGCTCTTTCGGGAATGTATAAAGCAACTCCGGATGTAGGTGCCACCGAAGTTATGAAAGTCATTCATAATAATAAAGAGTTGCTTTTTGCTCATTCTTTTGCCGCCAATGATCCGGAATCAACAGAGTTTTTGATTAAAAATATTTTGAATTCATACGGAAATATCGAATCGGTAATTTTTATTCTCAGCACGCGCGCGGATAGAATGTTCCGTTCCAAACAATTGATTGAAATGCTCACAAAGTTTGATTTCAAGGCGCTTTTTTTGATTGGAGATCAGGAACAGACGATTAAAACATATGCTTTGAAATTCCAAATTCCCGAAGAAAAAATTTATGCTCTCGGCTGGATTTCCGGGGAAAATTTGGTGGAACGAATTTCCAAAATAATCAAAAAAGAAGCATTGCTTTTCGGAATCGGTAATATTCACGGAAACGGCGAAAAAATAGTCGATTATTTTAAAGAGAGGAAAGTATAAATGTTTGAAGTTGCAATCGGTTTGGGAGTTTTAATCAGTTTGTTTTTTCTGGAAACTTTCGGTGCGGCTGCCGGAGGAATTGTAGTTGCCGGTTATATTGCCATGTTTCTGCATCAACCGCTGACGATACTGGCAACTTTGGTTATTAGTTTTTTGGTTTTGGTAATTGTAAAAATACTCGGTAAAGTAATGTTCATTTACGGTCGTCGCAGAATGGTTATTTCCGTTTTGCTCGGTTTCATCTTCGGTTGGTTTGCCAGAAATTACGGATTATTCAATTTTGTTCCTAGCGACTATTCAATAAATGTTATCGGATTTATTATTCCCGGTTTGATAGCTAATTCAATGGAAAAACAGGGAATTTTGAAAACTCTGATAATTTTAACGGTGGCGGCGGTAATAGTTCGCTTTTTGATAATCATCATATTTAACGGTGAAATTATAAATTAGGAAAGTTGGAGACAAAATTGATGCAACAAGCGGAAAATATAATAAAAGAATATCGTCAACAACAGGGAATTTTTGTGGATGAAGAAAACGATCCGAACAAAACCGCTCTCATCGGAGAAAAAGAGACCCTGATTACAACGGACAGAGGAAATCTCACGGCAAAACTTACTTCTTTGAATCCGAATTTGGCAGCGGTTATCGTTGATATGTTTAAACAGGCGAAAGTGAAAAAGGGCGATAAAATAGCGATGAGTTGCACCGGTTCTTTTCCGGCGATGAATATTGCCGTGATGAGTGCGGCAAAAGTTCTCGGACTCAAATTAGTGATTATTTCTTCTGTTGGAGCTTCCATGTTCGGAGCAAATGATCCGCAGTTTACTTGGCTCGATATGGAAAAACTGCTTTATGACAAAGGAATCTTTCCGTACAGAAGTGTGGCGGCTTCTTTGGGCGGAGGCAGAGATTTGGGGCGCGGATTGAATAAAACCGGTCGAGAATTGATTTCCCAAGCAATTGAACGCAATCAGGTTCGGGAATTCCAGTTTGGGAAATGCTATCAACGGCAAATTGGTAAAATCGGGTTATGTAAGAAATCTCTCCACAAAAAATATTCCACTTAAAGGAACGATGTTTTTATTTGCCGAAAACGGAATTCCTGTCATCCATCTTTTGGATGTGGTAAGAATTGCCGAAAAATATAATTTACCGATTGCTCCGGATTATCATTTTTTTCGATCATTCTCAGCAAAAATTGAAAAAGGACGAAGTGGAATTAAATTGAAATAACAGGCTTGAAAAATGGAAAAGAAGTTAGGTTTATTGATTTTATTGATGTCGTTCGTTCCCTTGTTTTCCGGTCATATTCAGATAGTTGGTAAAACGGAAAAATTTCAGATTTTCAATGAAAAAACCGGTAAAATCATTTCTTATCGTTTGCTTAATCCCGACGATGAGATTTCTTTTCGTGTGTTTGATATTGATACTTTGAAAATATTTTCCCGTATAATATTAAATAAGGAAAAGGAGAAAAACTACAAATATGAAATTTCTTTGGGAAAACAAAAAAAGATAGTTTCCAAACAAGCTGAAATCAGCAAAATTTCTCATGCGCTAAACGGAGAAAAAATATCAAAATATAATCTTTTGAAAATTACTGCAACAAATCAAACGGAATTTGCGATAAAAAATATTTCCGGCGAAAAACTACTCGTAAAAATCGGTTCAAAGGATATTACCAAATCAAATCGAAATATAGAATTTATAAATTTTACGCCGTCAAAACACGGAGAAGAAGAAATTATTCAGATTGGGGAAAAATCGTTTACCTATTTTTTTCCGCAGAACGGAAAGATAGAATTTACGCTGGAAGGACCGATAATTCTGAAAATCGTTAGCAGAATGATTTTTAACGACAATATGGCAAAAAAATATAAATATGATTTTAATGTATATGACAACGGCAAGCTAATTTCCAAAATAAAAGAAACCGCTTATAAATCGACAAAAGCGATACTTACGAAAAATACCGATAGAATTTTGTCTTCCGGGGAAGTTAATATTTTCAAATTGTCGGAAGGAATTCACAAAATAAAAATCGAAAACAAAAATAAAAACAGGGACTTAATTTTCCGATTTTATATCAGCAAATCCGGAATAGAGATAAAAGAATTATGAAAAAAACTTTGATTTTATTGTGTCTTACAAGTTCAATTTTACTCTCCGCCACGAATTTGTCTTTTTTGAACAAATTTCAATTGGAAACATATTATCACAGTAATATTCTAAAATATTCCAATGATGACGAAGAGGAATTTAAAAATTCGCTTAATCCCGAAAAATACAAAATCAATTCGCTCGACGATCTGGTTTTAGGCGCTCGAGCTCAATTCGGTTTGAAACATCGCTTTTTTTTCGGACACACTCAGCTCGATAAACTTGTTTTCAAGTATAATTATTATGCAAATAACGAGGTGAAAAACAATGTTTTTGTCGGTGCCGTTTTGAAACAATTTCTAAGGAAAAATTTCTATCTGAAGTTCGGATATTATTATTATCCGAAGATTTATATCAAGCAGTACAAAAGCGTTTTGGATGATTCCGAAACATATCACGAATTTTCTTATGCAAAAAATTCTTATTTCGCAATTTTGAATTTTTCTCCGGTTTCTTTTTTGGGAGTAAGTTATAATTTCGGTTTTTCCCAATTATTTCATAACAAATATTTCACCGAATTTGATGCGAATGTTTTCCGTCATAAAAGCGGATTAAAATTAAATATTCCGCAAAATCTTGCTATTGGTTTTTATTATGAATATAAAATTTCCGACCCTCGAAATAATGAAATTCCGAAAAATATTGAAACGGAAGACGCTTCTTATGAATCAAATGTTTATTCATTTGTATTGTTAAATTCGGGATTTTTGAAATCAGGGAAATTTACGGTGAAATTAGGTACCACAATAAGGTTGGAAGAAAGATTCTATCAAACTTCCAATCCGACGGATAAATTTCATTATGCAAGGGAAGATGATATTTTATCAATTGATTCCTATGTGAAAATACCCTGTGGAAATAACTTCGGAATTAAACTTTTTTACGGATACGAAATTAGACAAACCGATTCTCCTTATGAGTTCGTAATTTCCGCCAAAGAATATTCGCTTTATAAAACCGGTTTGACAATCTTTTTTGAAAAATAATTTAAATGAAACTTTATTCGTGATTTCTTTTTTTATTACTTTTAACTTTATCCTTTCTGAATAACAGTCATCCTGAATGATTCCGATTTATCGGAATTGTATCGAAGGATGGAGATGTAAAAAAGATTTTGCCGCACTTCGATACGGAACTTCGTTCCTACTCAGTGTGACAGAAACAGCATAGATTCTAATTTTCCAATTCAAAATTAA
>NATF01000014.1 GCA_002085205.1 Candidatus Cloacimonas sp. 4484_275
GTTTTGCTTTCTCTCATTCTTATCGGTTCTAATTTGGCGTTTCTTCGTTTTAATTTTTATCCGGCGAAAATTTTTATGGGAGACACGGGAAGTCTTTTTATCGGTTTTAATATCGCCGCGATTTCCGTTATCGGCTCCGCACAATACAAAGGAATTACCACAATGACTCTTTTGATTCCGATAATTGCTTCCGTAATTCCGCTCACCGACACTTTTTTAGCCGTTTTCAGAAGAATAAAAAACAGAAAAAACATTTTTCAAGCCGATAAAGAACATCTTCATCATAAAATGCTCGAATTGGGTTTTTCTCAGAAAACAGTTGCCGTCATCAGTTATATTGTCACTTTCATTTTCGGTTTAACGGCGTTCGGCTTTTCTTTTGCTCCCAAAGAAATTCTTTTGATTGTGCTGTTGATTTTGATATTTATTCTAAGCGTGTTTATTTTTATAATATTAAAAAAAGGAATGTTAAAATGAAAAAAATGAAAAAATTTTTTGGTTTACTGGTTTTGCTGCTTTTTGTTGTAAATTTGACGGCAATCAAAAATTGGAAACTTTATACGAATACCACTTATATTTACGATATTTTGCGAGTAGGCGACAATCTTTTCATTGCCAGTTGGGGCGGATTGGAAATATTTACAATCTCGACCGAAACGATTTTGAGAAAAAATACACCACAATCGACGGACTATCCGACAATGATATCAAATGTTTGGATTATCAGGAAAATGAAGAGATGTTTTTACTCGGAACCGCCGATTCCGGAGTAAACCGAATGAACCCTTCCGGATTTCAAATGTCCATCACCGAAACAATCGGTCTTGTTTCCAACAATGTTCGCCAAATTGTTCACAACGATTCCTTGATTTTTATTTCAACGACAAACGGATTGAGTGTTTTTTCGAATAACGAAAATTTTCCTTTTCCCGTTCTTCAAGAAAATTACACGGTCGAAAACGGTTTGTCGGATAACAAAATAACATCCTTGAAACTGACGGAAAATTATCTTTTGTGCGGGAGTGAATCCGGTTTGGATTTTGTTTCGATCGATTCGTTAAGCGAAGTTTCCGCTTGGCATCATTTGAATCCCGATAATTCTCCGTTGCCGTCGGAAAATGTTTCTTCGATTGCCGTTAAAGATGAAAAAATTGCGGTAGCTACCGATAACGGCATTTTATTTTCCGAAAATTTTATCGATTTTTCGTCGGCGACAATTCTCAAAGAAGGAAATTCCGTTTTCCCGGTTTTCTTAGATTCCGACGAAAATCTGTGGTTCGGTTACGGAAAATGGAACGAAGATAATTTGACGATTGACGATTCTTCCGAAGTGGCGGTCGTCCGAATTGCCGAAAACGGAGACGAACGCATTTGGACGGTTTCGGAGAGCATTTTTACCACTAACGAGATTTTCGGTTTTAAAGAATATGAGGGAGAGATTTTTGTCTACACTTGGGGAGAGGGAATTTTTATTTTTGACGGCGACGATTGGAACAAAAACATCAAAAAAAATTGTATATTGGCAAATTTGGTTACGGATGTTGAAATCGATAAGAACAATAATATTTGGACTTGTAACGGTTATTACGGCGGAGTTCCCATCGGAAAAGGAACAAAAGGAGTTTCCGAATTCGACGGCGCGAATTGGAATAATTTTACGGCGGAAAACAGCGGTTTGAGTAGCAATATCATTGTTACAATTGCGGTGGACGGCAACAATAAAAAATGGTTCGGTTCTTGGAACATCAATAACAGCATTCCCGATTGGTATCCCGGAATTTCAGTTTATGACGATTCAAATGACAGTTGGGAACATTACACGACCGCCGACGGTCTGTTGACTTCCACGATTTCCAAAATTTCGCTTGATTCCCAAAACAGGATTTGGGTTTGTTCTTACGACGGTGGCGTAAACATTCTCGACGAAAACGGTTCGATTGAAAGCCAATTTACCATTCCGGAAGATCCGGATGATTTTCAGCAAAAAATCGTGTTTACTTTTCAAGCAAAGAACGCCACTTATATCGGTTCTTATTTTCACGGATTGAACATCTGGAATCATTCTTCCGATCCTGAAACGAACGGTGAATATTGGGAAGTAACGCCGTTCAGCGATTTGCAAAGCGGACAGATTTTCGATATTGTTTCCCGCGATTATTTCGGAACCGAAGAAATTTGGATTGCTTCTTCAAACGGACTTTATATGTTCGACGGCGTTTGGAATAAATTCGGAATAGACATAAAACGAAAAGATTACATCAACGGAAGTTGGCATTACGAACATGATCCTTATTATCTTTATTTTGTCGATCAGGAAAGACTTTACGGCGCCGTTGCAACATATCCGACCGCGCTTTTTGTCGATCCTTTCGGAATTATTTGGATCGGTACTCACGATAACGGAGTAACCGCTTACGACACTTATAATAACATCTTCACAACCTATAATACGGAAAACTCTGATTTGGTTTCCAATAGCGTCACCGATTTTGCTTACGAATCAAAAACGGGAACTTTGTATATCGGTACGGTGGAAGGGTTAAATTCCGTGGAAATCGGAATTTCCGAAGAGGCAAACGAAGAAACAACTCTAAACAAAATCAGAATATACCCGAATCCTTTTTATCCGGAACGAGGCGATGTTCTCAAAATCGAAAATCTTGCCGCGATTACCATGCCGAAAGGCAATACAAAATGCAAAATATACAATGCCGACGGTGATTTGATAATTACTCTGAAAAAAGATAACTTTCAACAATTTCATTGGAACGGTTCGAACGCCGCCGGAAAAAAATGCAGTTCCGGAATATATTTTTATGTTATTGGAACGGAGAACGGACAGATTGCCAGAGGAAAATTCGCTTTGATTCGTTAAAATGAAAAAAAGAAAATTACTCTTTATTTCGGCATACACGGCATCTTTTGTGAAAAATGATTTGAATTTTTTACAAAAACATTTCTCCGTTCGGGAATTGATATTTTCCGGCGGAAAGAATCCGCTCGAAATTATCAAAACCGTTTTTTTGATTTTCAGAGAAATTCTTAGAAACGAAATTGTGTATTGTTGGTTTGCGGATTTCAGAGCGTTTGTAGCTGTTTTTCTGGCAAAACTATTCGGCAAAAAATCGATTTTTAAATTTATTCTCGTCGGCAAATTTATGGATGATTCGATTGAATATTTGCGCTCCATTGCCGCCGAAAATGTGGAATTTACCGGTTTCGTCGAATTTGAAAAACTTTCCGAGTTTTATCAAAAAGCAAAAGTGTATGTGCAAGTTTCCGCTCACGAGGCTTTCGGGCTTTCTCTGGCGGAAGCGATGCTTTGCGAATGTGTTCCCGTGGTCACGAGAAGAGGTGCGATTCCGGAAGTGGCTGGCGAAAACGGTTTTTATGTGGATTTCGATAATCCGCAAAAAACGGCGGCGGCGATTTTGCAGGCGATGAATTCGGAAAAAGGAAAAGAAGCGCGGCAGCATATTTTGAAAAATTTTTGTTTAAAAGAGAGAGAAGAGAAAATCGTGAAAGCGATTAACGAGATATTATGAAATTAGCGGTCGGAATTTGCGGTTTTCAACCGGGTTACGAAATAATTCTAAAACAGGAAGGGATTCCTTTTCGAACGATATCCGAAGATTACGATTTTGAAAAGGAAGATTTTGCCGTTATTATTTTGGGAAGAAATGCCGTTTCTCGAAAAGAAAAGATTATGGATTTTCTGCATTCCGGCGGATTTGTTTTGTCGGAAGCGGAAATTTTCGCGGAATTGTTTCATTTGAGAATTAAAACCAAAAAAGTCGATTATCTGATTGCTGAAGAAAAGTCGGATTTTTCGGAAGTTGATTTTGCGGATATTTTCGGAAAAATAAGTATAATAAAAGACGCCAAATCGGAATTTCTCGATAAAAATCTGCAAATTCGTTTTCGGAAAATCGGTAACGGCGGAGCGATTATTTTGCCGTTTGATGTAAATCTTCTGATTACGGATTTTCGTTCGATGCGCAAAAAATTTTATTATCCGCGCAAAGAACAACCTTCGGAAATTGTGGCAAAGATTTCCAAAGCAAAAATCCGAAAAATCGTGATGATCGCTTTGCGTTCACTTTTTTTTCGCAACAACCTTCCTTTGGTACGGCTTTCCTATTTTCCCGAAAATTGGAAAAGCATTTTTATTTTCAGGCTGGATACCGATTTCTGTTCTTTTGCCGATGCCGAAAAAATGTATGAAATTTGCCGGCAAAACGACATCAGAGCAACTTGGTTTTTGGATACCGAATCGGATGAAAAAATAAAACAATATGCCGCTTTTAAAAATCAGGAATTAGCCCTTCACTGTTACAAACACAAGGTTTATGATACCGAACGCGAAAATTTTGCCAATTTGGAAATTGGAGTCCGTAAATTAGAAAAAGCGGGCGTTAAACCGGTGGGATTCGCCGCTCCTTTCGGAGATTGGAATCTTGCTTTGGCTCATGCTTTGGAGAAAATGAAATTTTTCTATTCTTCGGAATTTACTCTGGACTACGATAATTTGCCCTTTTTTCCGTTTGTTGCGGGAAAATTTTCTTCCGTGTTGCAAATCCCGATTCATCCCGTTAGTTTGGGAAGATTGCGCCGCTCTCATTTTTCCGAAGATGAGATGTTGCAATATTTTAGGCAAGTTATTCGGCAAAAATACGAAAAGCGCGAACCGATTATAATTTATCATCATCCGCATCATTTGCATTTTAACATATTCGACGCTATTTTCAAAGAAGTTAGCGAATTTGAAAATTTGGGTTTTCTCACAATGACGGAGTTTGCTCAATGGTGGAAATTTAGGAGTAATTTGCAAATTTTTCCCGAATTTTCGCACAACAAAATTTTGTTGAAAAAGGAAAATTTGAATAAAAATGTCAGTTTGGAAGTTCAAATTCCGCAAGGTGTTGCCTATTTGAATATGGAAAAGTCGGAAATTGATTTGGATGAAATCGACTTTCAGAAAGAGAAAAGTAGGGGAATGAAAGTCGATTATAAATATTTGCACAAAAAAGGTTGGCGAGAATTTCTTTATGACTGGGAAACAAGGAGAAATAAGAAAAAATGAGAATATTTTTGGCGAGTTATCAGGCTTTGATGTTAAATCGGGGCGGACCGACTTATAAATTGATTGCTCTTCGGGAAAATCTGCGCAAAATCGGAGTTGAAGCGGAATTTTTCAATATGTGGGATTTTGATTTGAAATTGGAGAAAACCGATTTGGTTCATATCTTCAACACGAACATCGGCACTTATTCGTTGGCGGCAAATTTAAAACTTTACGGCGCCAAATTTGTGGTAAATCCTATATTTTTCAGCAATCATTCTCCCGAAATAATCAAATTGTACAGATTGATGGAAGCGCCGTTTCGCAAAATTTTCAAACGAACTTTTTCCGATTACGATATTACGAAATTTGCCTGTGACAACGCGGAAAAAGTGCTTCCCAACACAAAAGCGGAAGGGAATTTGCTAATAAAAGGTTTGGGAATAGAAAAAAACAAAGTGCAAGTGATTTATAACGGTGTGGAGAAAAGATTTCTGGAAGCGGACGCTTCCCTTTTTCAAAAAAAATACGGTTTGAAAGATTTTGTGCTTTATGTCGGTCATCTGGGTCCGGTTCGCAAAAACGGAAAAAACATCATTCGGGCATTGCAAAAACTTGATGTTCCGTCGGTAATCATTGCCGATATTTTGCACAACGAAGAAGGACAGTGGTGCAGAAACGAGATTGAAAAAAGCAAAAACATCCGTCTGATAGAATGGTTGCGACACGATGACCCGCTTTTTGCTTCCGCTTACGCCGCGTGTCACACATTTATTTTGCCGACTCGTTATGAAACTCCCGGAAGAGCGGCTCTGGAAGCGGCTCTTGCAGGAGCGAATGTTGTTATCACTCCGTTTGGCGGCACCACCGAATATTTCCGAAATTTTGCCGAATATGTAAATCCGCATTCGGTCGAATCAATCGGAAAAGGAATTGAGAAAGCGCTTAACAAAAAGAAAGACGAAGAATTGAAAAATCATATCAAAAATAATTTTCTTTGGGAAAATATTGCCGTTCAAACCGCCGAAATGTATCAAGAAATTTTGCGTTTTAAGTAAAGCGACGGAATGAAAAATGAATAAATATTTCGGGAAAGCGATTGCTTATTCGGCAGGAAACATTTTCAATAAATTTTTACTCTTGTTTTTGCTGCCGATTTTCACGCATTTGCTCAAACCCGAAGAATACGCGATTTATGTGAATTTAACCGTCTTTATTTCTTTTGCCAATCTCATTTATTTTTTGGGAATACAACAATCCCTGTTTTCTCATTTTTACATTCGAAAAAATGATGATTACAAATTCACCCTTATCTCTTCAATTTATGTTACCATTGCCGTTTTTGGTTTTTTTGTGTCCTCTTTGATTATTTTATTCAGGAATCGAATTCCGTTTTTTCTAAAGATTTCCGCCAATCATCCGGAATTGTTTGTTTTTGTCGCCGTAATTTGTTTTGCCGATGTTATTTACGGAATAACTCTCAGCATTATTAATATGCAGGAAAAATCGATAAATTATGCGATTCTTTCCGGCGTAAAAAATTTACTGTTTTTTATTTTAGTGCTTATCGGTTATGTTTTGGGAAGACTTTCTCTGTTCTATATTTTTCTGTTTTTAACGATTTCTTCCGTAATTTCCGCATTTGTATCACTGTTTGATATTAACGGATTTTTGCGGACTCTGAAAGTTCAAAGGAAAATTGTTTTCTCATTTTCCATTATGAAATCTGTTCTGTCATTCGGATTGGTGATGATTCCCGGAACTTTTTCCATGATAATTTTGCGATTGGCAGACCGATATATGCTCACTTATTTATCACCGAATTCACTTCACGATGTAGGAATTTACGCTATTGGTTATCGCGTGGGAACGATTATGCAATTTCCGGTTTCAATCGTTAGTTTGGCATTTTTTCCGTATGCGATGAAAATCGGAAACTCTCCGCAAGCAAAAGATTCTTATCGCCGAATTTTCCGCTATTTCACGGTTTTTGGTGCGATTTTCGGATTTTTGATAATTCTCTTTTCGCCGGAAATTTTCCTGATTTTTATTGCCCAACCTTATCATGAAGCAATTAAAATAGTTTTTGCGGGCGTGATTTCCTTTTATCTTTTGGGAATTTTTAACATCATTAATCTGAATTTTTATGTTGATAAAAAAGCCGGAAAAATTGCAACCGCCGTTATTCTCGGAGCACTTTTGAATATCATTTTGAATTTTATTTTCATCCCGCGTTTCGGAATTTACGGCGCAGGAATCGCTTCCGTTATCGCCTATCTTTTCATCGTAATTTACAATTTTTATTTCGAAAGAAAATTTTACCATACCGGTTATAAAATGCTTCCGGTTTCGATCGCTCTCGTTCTTTTGCTTTCGGTTGCCGCTTTGAATTTTGTGTTGTCAACAAATACGACGCTTATTTTTTTCAAAATGCTTTTTCTGTTGGTGCTGCTGGCGCTTTTTTTCGTATATTGGAAAAAAGGGAAAAGAATGGAAATTTTTTCCACAATTTTAAAAAAGGATTAGCAAAATTCACTTTTCGGGGGTAAATTTGAAATTCAATTTCGGAAACAAAGAATCGACAATAATTTTTTCGGACGAGTTCCGCTTTCCGCAAGAACGAGCCGTTGTCATTATAGATACAAAAGTTCTTTCTTTATATGAAAACGAACTGCATAACTTTTTGAAAGATTTGCCGGTTTTTGCTTTGGAAGCGTCCGAGGAAAATAAAAGTTTGCAAACGATTTCCGAAATTTATGAATTTTTTCAGGATAACGATGTTAATCGGTCAACCGTGATTTATGGAATTGGTGGCGGAATAACTACGGACATTGCCGGTTTTGCCGCTTCCACATACATGCGCGGCTGCAAATTAAACTTTGTTCCGACTACTTTTTTGGGAATGATAGATGCCGCTATCGGCGGAAAAACGGCGGTGAATTTTCGTAGAATAAAAAATAATATCGGTTCGTTTTACCCGGCCGAAAAAATTTTTATCGTTTCCCGATTTTTAAAAACTCTTCCCGAAAAAGAACTGAACAACGGTTGGGCGGAATGCATCAAAATTTCTTTGATTAAACCGACTGACTTTTATAAAATCTTGCTTTCGTCCGAAAAAAAAATCTCCGAGGCAATTATTCGGAAAGCTATCGAATTGAAAGCGAAGATTTGTGAGGAAGATCCTTTTGAGAAGAATATTCGAAAGTTTCTGAATTTGGGTCATACTTTTGCTCATATTTTTGAATCAATCTCAAATTATAAAATTTCTCACGGAACTGCGGTTACCCTTGGAATCAGGTCTGCGGCGATTTTGAGTTTGCGGAAAAAATTGATCGATGAAAACCAATTTGAGAAAATAATTTATCCGTTTGATTTGTTCGGGCTTCCTGCAAAAATCGATTTTTCCCGAAACTTACTCGATGAATCGGCAATTGAAAAAATTATGCGGAAAGACAAAAAAAACACTTCAAAATTTAATTTGATTCTTTTTCGGGCTTTTCAAAAAGTCTTTGTTTATGAAACTTCCGAGACGGAAGAAATCCGAAAGGTGATAGAAAAAGTTTGGTGAAAGTTTGAAATAGAAACAATAAAATATTTTTTCCTATTTTTTGATTGTTTGTTTCGGCAGATTACGACACGATTATTTTACCGAAAAAATTTGACAAAAGAGTATTGGTTCCTAAATTCTAGTGCAGCTTCGCCATACATTTGTCGGAGTGAGGAGAATATTTGAAACAAAGGTGGAAATTAGCGGTTAATGTAAATTCGGAAACAACCCAAGGGGAAAAAAGCCCTTTTGACAGTTTAAATATCGATAATGAAGAATAGAATGAAGAAGTTGGGTTGGAGGTTATGCGAACTAAAAATTCGGAGTTATTACGAACTTTTTCAATATCTATAGGTTGGTTATGCGAACTTTTTAGTTGGCAGAGATATTTATGTTAGTGGCAATATGCTGGATTATAAATTACATAAAAATAGGAGGATAAAATGCGTGGAGGGTAAAAAAAATTCAACAAGTTATTTTTAGGTAATCACAAGATATGATTTATTGAAATCATAAAACAACTGATGTTATACAAAACAAACTTATGGATGAAAAATGAGTAATCAAAGAACAAGTAAAATGGCACCTCTACTTCACGATGTGCTTAAAAGAGCAGGGGCTTGGCACCAATTTATCGGCTCAACAGAATTCCCAAAATACTGGCTTTACAATGAAGATAAAACCTTTGGAACCTCAGAAAAACTTGAAATCATTTATGATGATAAAGGTAGTTTAAAATCAGTGACTGGTTTTAACAAAACTGCTGAATCAATTTCGTTTGAATTAGCTTTGGATGAAATTAATAAAATATCTTCAGGTGTTTTCAAAAAAAATGGATTTAGTGAACTTGAAATTTCAGAACAGATCGTAGGTGATACAATCATAGCTAATACTAAATATTTAGCTGATTCAAAATATGATGTAAAGACAGAAGTAACAAGAAATTCACAAACTCCTGAGATTTTTGATATTAAAGTAGTTTTAAACAGTAAAACTTTCATTGGTAAAATTGATATCAATTCTATGGAAATTCCACAAATAGCTAATGATATCGTTGCAGAATTAAACAGTTTACAATCAAATGCAACAGTTGCAGGGATTGAAAACAATCTTTATTCTGTTCTGATTAAAGAAGCTTGGATTGAGGGTTCTTATGGTTGCCGTGATTGGCAGCATACTGCTGATAATGTTGGCACAATTCTTTCTGACTTGTTTGGTGTTTTTGTAACAGCTGCTTACTATTTAGTAAGTAAATTTTTAGCAGACTGCTCATCTTCTTGCAAATAAGAAATAGGAGGCTATTATGACTAACTGGAAAAACCTAATCGGTCGATTGATAGGTGGATTAATATTTGTTATAGGTGCATATTTAACAAATAATAATCTTGGTGCAAACGCTACATATAGCATAGTAATTCTCGTTGTTGGTTTATTTGTTGTAAATCTTTTTACAATAAAAAAATCTAAAGATAAGTAATTGAATTTAATGCTTTGTTTTATCAAAATAATTGCCACTAACACACAGCTCCCCGCCGTTGGCGGGGCAGCTGCCATCCATTATGGGCAATAAATTGAGAGGATTATGAGAAAATTATATCTCTTCGGTGATTTAGCTGAGAACTTCGAAACTTTAGTTAATCCATTTGTGAAACAATCAGGCGGAGAAAAAGCTAAAATTGTTTTGTTAATTGCTGGTGGAAAAGATTGGGAGAAGCATATTTATATTTACACTACTCCGATGAGAAAGAACGGAGTAAATAATATTTCTGTAATCGTTCCTGAAAAAGATGGCTCTACTATTTCAGAAGATAATTTAAGAAAATTGAAAGATTCAACTGGTATTTTTGTCGGTGGTGGAAATACGGCAATTTATCAGAAGATTTATTGTAATTCAAAAATTGCTAATCTTATTAAGGATAAGTATAAAAACGATATCCCATTTGCTGGGCTTTCGGCTGGAGCAATAATTACAGCAACAATTTTTTGGGAG
>NATF01000106.1 GCA_002085205.1 Candidatus Cloacimonas sp. 4484_275
ATCTCTTTTTCATTGTTGTAATCGATAAAAATAATGTTACTGTTTTTCGGGAGTAAATCTGTATTGGAACCTTTTCGCACGATACAGGTCACGGAATAATTTTGTTCGTTCAGTTTTCGCGTTAGAAAACTTCCGACAAATCCGTTTGCTCCGGTAATTACAACTCTTTTCATAGGAAGTAACTTCAAAAATTGCAATTATTAGGTCAAATTATTTGTGAGAAAAATCAACGAAAAAATAACAAAATAAAAGGCGACAAGATTATTGTCGCCCTTCTTCCAAACGCTGAAATTATTTTATAAGGATTGTTTTGCCTCTGTAAATATTATTATTAACTTTGATAACATAGAGATAAATTCCGGCACCTAAGTTTTCGGCGTTCCAGATAGTTCTGAAAATTTTATCGGAATAATGTTTACGGGAAATCGAATCGACTTTTTGTCCTTTTGTATTGTAAAAGGAGATTTCCACATCCGCCGGTTTGTTCAGACCGAATTCGATTTCCGTTGAGGAACTGAAAGGATTGGGATAATTACACAGATTTTTCAGAATAACGGGAGCATCGGGATTATCTTCGTTTTGCTGAGGAATAGTTAGTGAAATCGGACCGAATGTTTCAGTGTTTCCGCTGTAATCTCTTGATTCAAGCCAGTAATTATAAGTTTTGCCGGAAATGATATTATATTGGTCAATATATTTGTATTCGGTCGGTTCGGTAGTTGTTCCCGCACCTTCAATGAGATGAGCATTAATTTGAAATGCGTTTTCAAAATCGGTTTCGGAACGATAGATATTCCAGCCGAGATTTTCGGATTCCGATTGGGTTATCCATTGTAACATTGAAGAACCGTTTGCATAAATAGCCGTAAATGTCGAAAGGGTAATAGAGTTTGGTCCTTCGGCTCTTCCGAGCGCAAATTCTCCGAAATCGGTTCCGGTAGAATTAATATGAAATTGGATATAATCATCCGTTGTATTAATGGTTAAATTCGGAACTTCTTCCCAAGTAGCGTCCAAAGCGTTGTCTCTTCTAAAAACCGAGAGTCTGTTCGGGCCGGTCAAACTTTCATTGATGACACCGGATATCGGGGAAAAAGAAAATCAAATCCATCGGGTAGAATGCTGCCCACGGGTTCTTCATTATTTTCTACGGCGAATAAAACGGCATTTGCTCCGACTCCGTCTCTAAAAGCCAGATAAAGGTCTAAACTCTCACTAATGGAAATATTCGGAGTTGTTCCATAATAAGGACCACCTTCGTCTCCGATTGGAGCCGTGGAACGCAGCCAATCGGCTGACTCCAAGTTTATTAAGTGTCCATACAATGAATTTTGAGAATCATAAGTTGTTGCTCCTCTTCCTTCATTGAATTGAAATTCGGCAACGGGACCGTTACATGTATTCAAACACATTGTTTCTCTTACATGATATTCGGATTGTATTGTATTCCAGATTCTGATATTTTCAAGTCGTCCTTTAAAGTAATTTGAAGTATCGTTACCATCATCCGTAATTCTGGCAATGAATAAAGGAAAATCTTCGCGAATAGCAGCGTCAATAGTTCTTGAGCTGTCAGGGTCTGCTCGACCGTCGATTATGAATTTATGCTTTTTTATATTACCGAAACTTGTCCACCATTGATAAATAATATGATGCCATTTACCAATTTCAAAACCTTTTTGAGAAGTTGTGATTGCACTCATTTCCGATGAAGCATCTCCAACACCTGCACACATCCAACCATCTTCTCCATCTTCTCCTTCGGAATTTTTAAAATTCATTCCATAAACAAAATCTTTAGCTTCACCTCCGACTCCATTGCCTTTGTTTATTGGTCCTGCCCACTGGTCGTTTCTATCATCGGGATTAAACCAACATTCTATTTGTCCCACCGAGGTAAGATTCAATACATCAAAATTCGGTTGCCCAGAAACAACTTCAACACATTCGTCAACTCCGTCAAATTGAAGCATGTAACCACCGCCTTGAGCAAAAGCAAATTGAGAAAAACTCAAAATTATTCCTACAAATATTAATGTGCTAATATATTTTTTTTCCATTGTTATTCCTCCTTTGTTTATTCTTGTTTCAATGGTTTTTTCCAAATTTTTTAAATAGCCGAATTTTTTCCTATAAAGATGATGAGTTCTTTTTATTTGTTTTTGATGTTTTCTAATTTCTTTTGCAAGATGGTTTTTTCTTTTTATAAAAGATGAAATTGTAAGTAATCCACATATTATCAAAACCAAATAAAGCAAAATGGCGTGAATCTCAGAAAAAATGTAATACATAATACCTCCCTTTTTGTTTTGATTTTTTTCAATTAGTTTGAAGAAATAATCCAAAAAGAAAAAATTTACTATAAAGCAATAAATTGAAAATTAGAACAATAACTTTATCCGTATATTATGACGATATAACAGAAGAAACAACAGAATAACAAAGCCATTTGATTTTAGGTAAATTTTTTTGTAAAAAAATTACCTTACGAATGGCCTCTTATGAAAATAGAATCATATTTCGTTTGAGGATTCATCTTTTTGCTATCGGTTTCATAGCTTCAAGAGTATATTATAGAATTAAGAAACCAGAAAATATTTTATAAAACTGTTTTAAGGCTCTCTTTGGAATAAAAACAAAAAAATAATAAGTAAGATAGCAAATTTTTTGATAGTTTTTATAAAAAACAGCAGAAACGACGGGACTTCCCGAATTATCGGGACGACCTTCTGCGTTGGATAATCAAGTTTTCGATATATTTTCGACTTTTCGTTCGTTTGATTTCATATTCTCTTTTTATTGCTTCTGTTTTTGTTTCATATTCTTCTAAGTGTACAAGTTTCCAAAGGAATGCCGGCTTTTGTAGAACGGGAATTGCCATTATTGTGTTTTGTTAATCGTTTGTCGATATTCGATGTGTAGCCGATGTAATATTTATCGGTTGAGGAAGAATACAAGACATAAGTATAGAAAATATTTCCTCCTGAAATCAAAAAACCGAGCTTTTCAGCTCGGCTTAAATTTATGGCGGGAGCGACGGGACTCGAACTCGCGACCTTCTGCGTGACAGTGTGTCAAAGATTTTTTGGATTTTTTTTATTTTGGAATAAATGAGATATATTTTATTTATAAATGATAGATTATGGTTTTATTCTTTACAGAAAAATGATTTTTAATGATTTGGATTTTTCGAAAGGAGAAAATAGTTTTGAAGGACAGAATTATCACGGGAATTTCCAAAGATAAAAGCATTAGATTTTTTGCTGTTGATGCAACGGAAACAGTAAAAAAAGGAATTGAAATTCATCAGCTTTTTCAGCCTGATTCCATAATTTTGGGGCGGTTGTTAATAGCGGCGATAATGATGGGAATTGATCTGAAATCCGATAAAGACAGAATAACTTTGAAAATAGAAAGCGACGGCCCAATCGGCGGAGCGCTGGTTACTTCCGATAAAAACGGAAATGTAAAAGGTTATGTAAATAAACCGGGAGCAGCAGCAAGCAAAGGTATTATCGGAATAAAAGATGCAATCGGCAACGGAGTTTTAACGATTATTAAAGATTTGGGATTAAAACATCCTTACATCGGAACGGTAAAATTGATTTACGGAACAATAGCCCGTGATTTGACATATTATTTTGTTAAATCAGAGCAAATACCGACTTCCATCAGTTTGGGAGTTCTCATTGACGAACACGGGAATATTCGTCAAGCGGGCGGATTTATGGTCCAACTTTTACCGGAAACGAAAGAAGAGATTATTTCCAAAGTAGAAAAAAACATTCGTTCCTTTCCCAATTTAACCGATATGATGGATATGGGATATTCGATTGAAAAAGTTATTAACGACTTCATTTTAAAAGATTTAAGTCCTGAGATAAAAAGAACGGTTCCCGTCCGATATTATTGCGATTGTTCCAAAGAAAAATTTGCTCGGGGATTGAAATTGCTTGGCAAAGAAGAATTGGAAGAAGCGCTTGAAAAAGGTGAAAAATTAGAAATTGTTTGTCATTTTTGCCGAAAAAAATACATTTATGGCGAAAATGACATTTTAGAAATTTTGAATGAATTATAAAAAATTTCGACATAAAAAGTCTCTCGGACAACATTTTCTGATAGATAAAAACATTGTAAAAAAGATTGTAAAAATCGCCGATATTCAAGCGGCGGAAAATGTTTGGGAAATCGGAGCCGGTAAAGGAATATTGACCGAAGAACTTGTGAATGCCGACAGTAAACTTACGGTTTTTGAAGTCGATAAAACACTTTTTCCGCATTTGGAAGAAAAATTCGGCGATAAAATAACGCTCGTCAAACAAGATGTTTTAAAAGCAAATTGGCAGAAACTGCTTGAAGGGAGAAAAATTAAAATTGTAGCCAATCTTCCTTACCAAATCACTTCGCCTTTTTTGTTTCGAGTGGCGTCATTTTCCGAAAATATTTCTTTGGTTGTGGTGATGATTCAAAAGGAAGTTGCCCAGAGAATTAATGCAAAAACCGGTTCAAAAGATTATGGAATTCTCAGTCTGAAAATGCAATTTTATTTCGATGTTTCTTATCAATTTACCGTTAAACCGCATCTGTTTTTTCCGCAACCGAAAGTTGAATCTGCGGTGATTTCTATGATGCCGAGAAAAAACAAACCTGAAATTAAGGATGAAAAATTGTTTTGGAAAATTGTGGAAACCGCTTTTAGAAATCGCCGAAAAATGTTGCGAAACAATTTGAAGACAATTTTATCTTCCGATTTGATTGAAAAAATTGCCGAAAGTTTTGATTTAACCAGAAGAGGAGAAACTTTTTCCGAAAGCGAATTTCTTGATCTCTATCACAAAATTGTTTCTTTGTTGCCATAATTGACGAGTATCATTGCGTTTGTTTTTTAGAAAAATCTATTTGACTTGATTCGGGGATTTTAGAAAATCATGCGTGTGGGAGAAGAGAAAAATATGAAAAGATTTTTAATCTTTTTGGTGGGATTTGTTTTATTTTGGCAAATTTCGGCAAAAAATCGTTCCGAAACGCCCAAACGAGAATTTTTCCATAATTATGAGTTGATAAAATATTATCTTAATATCGAGGATTTTGATAAAGCCGAAATTCTGGTTGATTCTAGAGGATTGGCTTTGGAAGGCAAAAAAAGATACGAAAAAGCCGCTGATATGTTTTCTGAAGTTATTATTCTGACGAAAAATGCAACTTTGAGAAAAGAAGCGGAACAACATCTTCAAAAAGTGCTTTTGGAACTGCATCCGACGGAAGCAATTGAAAAAGTTACCGCCATTATCGATTCTTTGAAAGATGAAAAGATTCAATTCGACCTGTTTCTGATGATGGCAAAAGTTTATGAAAAAAATCAGCTTTTTGAAGAAGCTGTGGACATTTATTCGGATCTTCTGCAAGAACAAAATTTCCCGGATACTTTTTTTCTTCATTTGAAAATTGCCGAAAACGATATTTTTCTGAAAAAATATAACGATGCGCTTCAGAACATTGAAATAATAACGGAAAACAGAGATTCGCTTTATTGGGAAGATGCGCTTTTTTATTCGTATTTGGCGAATTATTCTCTTCACAAAATTGATGAAGCCACCGAAAATTTATTACAACTCTATCGCGATTTTCCGCAGACAAAAAATAGGTTTGAGATTATTTATAATCTTGCCGAATTGTTTGAAGAAAAAGGACAATATCTTCTAAGTTGGTATTTTTTGAACGAACTTTTTGCGACCGGAACGGAAGCCCAAAAATTTGTTATTTATGCGAAAATCGAGGAAATTAAGAATGCTCTTTTGCGGGATAGTTTAACCGTGAATCAGTTTAAATATTTTTCTCCGGATTGGAAAAAACTTCGGAAACGGTAAAAAGGACAAAAATGCTTCTTTCCAAAATTTTGCCGGAATGGGATTTAATCGAAGAGATAAATTCCGGCTCGTTCGGTACAATCTACAAAATAAAAAATAAAAACACGAACGAATTTGCCGCCTTAAAAGTTTTACCCTCTCAATTCAATCCGCAAAAAGAAATGATAAAATCAAATTTTCTTTGTGTCAGCAAAATTCACCATCCGAATTGTATTGAAATGAAGCAATGGCTTGAAACCGAAGATGAGTTTGGTTTTATAATGGAATATTTTCCCGCTCATCCGATTTCCATTCTTAAAAAAAAATCGGTCAAAACTGTTGTTAAAGCGATTCTGCAGGTTTGTGACGGATTAGAAGCTTTGCATTCCAACAAAATTGTTCATCGTGATTTGAAACCGTCGAACATTCTCATAAATTCTGCCGGAGCGGTGAAAATCGGAGATTTTGATTTGGTGAAAGATGTTTCTAAGGAAAAAGATTTTTTGAAAAAAGGGATTTTTTGGGGAACGCTAAAATACTCTTCGCCGGAACAATGTCAAAACCCGGAAAAGTTAGATTTCCGAAGTGATCTTTATTCCTTGGGAATCGTTTTTTTTGAGTTGATAACGGGAAAAGTTCCTTTTGACGGAAATAGTTGGCAAGAGATTGTGGAAAAACATGTCAGTGCCGTTCTTCCGGATTTTCCCGTCACAAAAGAAAAAACGGTTTCTCAAATTTATCAAATTATTTCCAAACTTTTGAGAAAAAAACCGGCTGACAGATATAGAAATATTTATGATCTGAAATTGGCTTTGTGGGCTGTTTTCCCTGATTTGAAAGAACCGCCGAAAACAACAAAAACGGAAAAATCGGAACTTGAATTAAAAGAAGAAGTTGCTGGTAATGTACAAAAACTATTTGAAAGTTATATTCGAAAAGCCGAAAAATCT
>NATF01000107.1 GCA_002085205.1 Candidatus Cloacimonas sp. 4484_275
TTGGCGGTGGTAAAACTCGCTCAGAAAGTTAAAGGACAGATTTTATGTTTTGTGGGACCTCCCGGTGTCGGCAAAACATCTCTGGGAAAATCGATAGCCAGGGCAATGGAACGCAAATTTGTCCGTTTGTCTTTGGGCGGCGTTCGGGATGAAGCGGAAATTCGCGGTCACAGGCGCACTTATGTGGGAGCTTTGCCGGGTGTAATTATGCAAAGTATGAAAAAAGCGGGAACAAAAAATCCGCTTATTATGATGGATGAAATTGATAAAATGAGCATGGATTTTCGTGGCGATCCTGCTTCCGCTCTTTTGGAAGTTCTCGATCCGGAACAAAATAACAGTTTCCGCGACCACTATCTTGATTTTAATTACGATCTTTCTCAGGTTATTTTTATTACTACTGCCAATACGCTTTCTTCCATTCCAAGACCGCTTATCGACAGAATGGAAATAATCGAGCTTCCCGGTTATACCGCTTATGAGAAAATCAATATTGCCACCAAACATTTGATTCCGAAAGTGATTTCCGGACATGATGTGGAAGGAAAAATTAATGTTTCGTTTCAGAAATCGGCAATTGAAAAAATTATCAAACAATATACGCGAGAAGCGGGAGTTCGCGAATTGGAACGCCAAATTGCCAAGATTTTGCGCAAAACCGTGAAAAAATTTATCGAAGGAAAAACGTTAATCGCAGAGACGCCGTGGGAATCGTAACCAAAAGTTCCGATGTGGAGAGTTTTCTCGGTGTTCCAAGACACTTATATTCCGAAGTTAATCGCAGAGACGCCGTGGGAATCGTAACCGGTCTTGCTTGGACGGAATACGGAGGTGAAACTCTGGAAATTGAAATCGTGAAATCGTGAAAATGAAAGGAGACGGCAAACTGAAACTTACGGGACAACTCGGCGAAGTGATGCAAGAATCGGCACAAGCGGCTTACAGTTACGCTCGATTACATGCGAAGAAATACGGAATTGACGAGGATTTTTACAAAAAGTGTGATTTGCACCTTCACATTCCAGAAGGAGCGATTCCCAAAGATGGACCTTCCGCCGGAGTAAGCATTACCACGGCGATTATTTCCATTCTTTCCAATCGAAAGGTAAAACATAATTTGGCTATGACCGGTGAAATAACTTTAACCGGAAAAGTGCTTCCTATCGGTGGTTTGGCGGAGAAATTGATCGCCGCTAAACGAGCAAAGATTACCAATGTGATTATTCCGAAAAAAAATGAACCGAATTTGGTGGAAATTCAAGACGAAATCAAAAAAGGCTTGAATATTATTTTGGTCGATAATCTGAAACAAGTTTTGGATTATGCTTTGAAATAATGAATTTTAAGATTATATCGGAATTGTTTCTCGAAGACGGTTCCAAAAGAGTAAAAATTTTAATTTCCGGAGAAGAACTGATTTTTTTGGGATTTATTTTGGAATCTTTGGAAGGTTGGTGTAATTACACCACTGTCAAAAAAAATCGTCCTTTTTTGCAATTAGATATTCCACCTGATTTTATCGGTGATGTCGAAAATCTTTTGGGTTTTTTACGAAAATGGCAAATATGAATCAAATCCGCGATTTGGTGGAAAGATTACTCAAAGGCGAAGTTGTTGCCGCGGCAAAATTGATTACGATGACGGAAAACGCCAATTCCGGCGAAAATGAAGAAATAATTCGTTTGATTTCTCCTTATCTCGGAAAGGCGTATGTTATCGGAATTACGGGTGCTCCCGGCGTTGGTAAAAGTACGCTTACCGATAAATTGGTAAAATTTCTCAGGAAAAAAAACAAAAAAATCGGTATTATTGCGGTTGATCCCACCAGTCCTTTTTCCGGCGGAGCGATTTTGGGCGATAGAATTCGCTTGCAACAATTGGCTACAGATGAAGATGTTTTTATTCGCAGTATGGCATCTCGCGGGCATTTGGGCGGAATTTCCGATGCAACCGCCGACACAATTAAAATTCTCGACGCTTTCGGTTGCGATTACATCTTTGTGGAAACGGTCGGAGTGGGACAATCCGAAATAGAAATAGTGAAAAATGTCGATACAACCATTTTGGTTCTGATTCCCGGAATGGGAGATGAAATTCAGGCAATAAAAGCCGGAATTATGGAAATTGCCGATATTTTTGTGGTAAATAAAGCGGATAAAGAAGGTGTGGAACGCACGATATTGGAAATCGAAATGTTGCAAAATCTCGCTGAAAAAAAAGATTATCTCGCTCCGATTGTAAAAGTAATCGCTCGTGAAAATATCGGCATTGACGAGCTTTGGCGAAAAATTGAGGCTCACAAAAAATATTTAATCGATAACGGCAAATTTCATTCAAACAGAAAAACAAGATTAGAACTGGAATTAAAGCAAGCAGTTCACAACAAACTTCTAAAGCATTCAAAAAAAATTGTGGAAATGCACGAAAATTTGTCTGACACTTTGGATAAAATTTATGCGGGAAAAACCGATATTTATTCGGTGGCGAACTCCATTACGGAAAAATTACTGAAATAAGAATTTTTCCACTACCGGTTTCTCAATGTTTTTTTTCTTCAAACCGGAAAAAAGGGAGACGGATTGAGACGACAATTTTCTTTCCTCGGTTTCATAATAAACGAATGGTTATTAATCGCTTCCGTTTCCGGTTTGATCATTACTTCCGTATATTCGCGGCGTTTACCGTCTTTTTCGGCGAATGATTTTAATATTATATTTTTGCTTTTCATTCTTTTTGTGGTGGTAAAAGGTCTTGATTTTTTTCTTTCCATGTTCATAACCAATGATGTTGCTTTGATTGTAATTGTTCCTCTCACATTATCCTTGAATGCGGGAAGAAAGGACATTCTTGTTATTTTGGAAGCTCTGGCGGCAAATGCCGGTTCCGCATTAACTCCGTTCGGCAATCCGCAAAATTTATTCATTTATTGGTTCTATCATGTTCATCCTTGCAATTTTGTTTTGGAAATTGCACCGTTTTCCCTGACTTTTCTGGTGATTCTGATAATTGTGTCTTTGCTTATTTCCAAAACGGCGAAGCGGGAACCGGAACACAAAAATGTGAAAGTTAAATTTACCGCGGCAATTTACGGAATTTTGTGGTTGATTACCATTTTGATAGTTCTCCGTCTTTTACCGCTTCCACTCGGAATAATTGTTGTTATTGCCGCAATCTTTTTTGATAAAAGCAGTCTTCGTATTGATTATGCTCTTCTTTTCACTTTATTTTGCTTTTTCGGATTAGCCGATAATATAAAAAATATATTGGAAATCACTGCTTTTCGTCATTCCGAGCATATTTTTTTGTTTTCCGCTTTGGTAAGCCAAATTACAAGTAATGTTCCTGCCGCCCTTCTTTTTGCTCGTTTCACTCCTCATTGGAAAGTTGCTTATAAGATTTATGTTGCTCACAAGGAAACCACTCGAATGGCAAATTTTACGACGAAGTTTATTATTTGGGGATACTTTGCTTTTTTTATCGGAATTGCGCTCTATTTTCTCGTGCGTAAAATAGGTTTGATAATTCCTCAATAACCACTTATTTATTTAATGGAAAAAACGACAATAATTGTCCAATATGTTTGATTCTTTTCACATTCGCAATAGATTTTTTTTCTCTGTCGGAAAGAATGATATTGCGGTATCCGAGTTTTCTGGCTTCTTTTATTCTTTTTTCAATTTGGGAAACGGAACGCACATCACCGTTTAAACCTATTTCTCCCAGAAAAATTGATTCCGGCGGAAGAACAACTTCCCGAAAACTGGAAATAATAGCGGCAATGATTGCCAAATCCAAAGCCGGCTCGCTAACTTTTATCCCACCGGCAATATTGATAAACACATCGTTTTGCCGCAAATTGACGGAAAGATTTTTCTCGATGATCGCCAAAAGAAGGGCAAGTTTTTTATAATCGAAACCGATGGAGACTCTTTGAGGAGTTCCGTAACTTGCGGGTGAAACCAGAGCTTGAACTTCCACAAGAAAAGCCCGCGAACCTTCCAGCATGCAACCGACGGCGCTTCCGATGTTGTTTTCGTCTTTATTCAAAAAAAGCTGAGACGGATTTCGGATTTCTTTCAATCCGTTGGAAAGCATTTCAAACAAACCGATTTCGTTGGTTGAACCGAATCTGTTTTTTGTGGTTCGCAAAATTTTGTAAAAATTCTTGGTTTCGCCTTCAAAATAGAGAACCGTATCCACCATGTGTTCAATAATTTTCGGGCCGGCAACAATTCCTTCTTTTGTCACATGTCCGATGAGAAAAATCGGAATATTTTTTGTTTTGGCGATATGAGTGAACGACGCCGTACTTTCCCGCATTTGAGAAACACTTCCGGGAGCATTTTCGATAGAATTGCGATAAACCGATTGAATGGAATCGATTATCACCAATTCCGGTTCCAATTCCATTATCGAATCGATAATATCTTCCACTTGGTTATTACACAAAAGAAAGAGATTATCATCGACGCAATTGAGGCGTTTACTGCGGATTTTTATCTGTTGAGGACTTTCTTCACCGGAAACATAGAGAACCTTTTTGCTTTGTTTTGCCAAATTGGATGATATTTGCAACATCAAAGTGGATTTGCCGATTCCCGGCTCACCTCCGATGAGAACAACCATTCCGGGAATAATTCCGCCACCCAAAACTCCGTCAAATTCATTGATTTGAGAAGAAAAACGAGAGTGAGATTTCAGCTCGATATTTTTTAATATTTCCGGTGTTTTTTGATTCGTCCCAGCCGGAATGCGACTGTTTTTTTTCTTTCCGATTATTCGGGAACTTTCCCGAAGCGAATTCCACGCTCCGCAAACGGGACATTTCCCCGACCATTTGTTTACTTCCGCTCCGCATTCTTTGCAAAAAAACATAATATCTTTCCTTTTTCGATGTTCCTTATCGGAACGCATCGAACCAATTCCAAAAATGTTTTTTGTTTGTTCAATCCTCTGCTTTCCATACTCAAACCGGCGGAATAAGCGAATCTGCTCGCGCTCACCAACATCGGCATGAGAAGTTTCAAAGGAAAAACTTTCTTAAGAAATCTCATTTTGTAAGCAAGCCGAATCCGAGAAAACTCCTCTTTCAAATGAGCAAATGCATTGAAAGTGGCAAGCAAAGAATAACCAACCGAAACGGGCAGTTTCAGGTTTTGCATCAATGCGAAAACAAGCGCGTCATAACGAATGGAAAGCAAAAACAGAAAGGAAATCATAGAAAGGCAAAAAGTTCTGGAAACAAGGAAAAGAGCGTTATTGAAGGCAATTTGCTTTATTTCAAATCCGAAGATTTCAGCTAAAATCGGAGAATTTTCCGCTCCTTTTGCGTAAATCAAAACCGTAACGAAAAGAGAAATTAAGGGAATTATCAAAAATAAAACGAGCAATCCCAAATGCTTAAACCTTATTTTTCTGAAAAAAATTATGTTGATAAAAGCCAATATCAGCAGAAGGAAATTCAAAAGAATGTTTTCCGATAACAGTACAGGCACGAGATAAATGAAGGTTAGGAAAAAAAGTGTTAATTCGTTTAGCTGTGGTGGACGAAATTTCATTTTTCCTTCAATTTTGAATTTGTGTTTCTCTAAGATATCCGTTTTTCAGCAGAAAAATTTTGTCGCAAACCGAGTTTAAAAAAGGATAATCGTGACTAACGATAATGAAGCTGTTTCCTTTTTCCCGCATTTTTCCTATCAATTCGATTAGTTTATTTTTATTTTCGTAATCTTGACCGAAAGTCGGTTCGTCAAAAAGGAATATTTCGCGTTTCAAATTCCAAAGAATTGCCAAAGAAAGTCTTCGTTTTTCGCCTTCCGAAAGCGTGAAGGGATTTCTTTTTTGCATTTTGTTTAATCCGACCAAGTCCAGAATTTTCCTGTTTCCGGCTATTTCCCGTTCAACTTCCGAGAACAGAAAATGGTTTTCCGGATTTTGAAATAGCAGGGCAAGATTTCGATAATATTTTTTGAAACTTATGTGTTCAATATTTTCGTGTTTATATGAAATTTTTCCGTTTTTACTTTTCAGAACGCCGGCAATCAGTTTTAAAAGAGTTGTTTTCCCTGCACCGTTTGCGCCGATAATGCCGATGATTTCTTTTTTTCTCAGTTCAAAATTCAAGCCTTTTAAAATGTGATTGTTGTCATAAGAAAAACTCAGGTTTTTAATTTCGATAAGTTTTTCTCCTTTGGAAATATTCGGCAAACGAGGAAATTTTTGTGTCCACGGGATTTCTTTCAAATCTTTCTTCTCGATTTTTCCGTTTGCGCCGATTTTAATGAAACCGGAAACGGAATCTTTCAGATAATCTTCTTGTTGTTTCATTTGCAAGTTTTCCATTCCGAAGGCAATTTCTTGAATGACGGTTCTATTAATCATTTGAGCCGCGGGGTTTTGAAAAAGAAATCCGATTTTGGCTTTTTCGAAAGAAGAAAGTTGAGAAACATCTTTTCCTTTGAACAATATTTTTCCTTTTAATTTTCCGAAAATCGTATCGGGAAGAAGACCTTTCAGGGCGTAAAGAAAAGTTGATTTTCCCGCGCCCGATTTTCCCGAAATCAGCAAAATTTCATTTTCGTTGATGGAAATATTTCCGCTCCATTGAATCGCTTTTTCCGAATACGGATAGCGAAAAGAAAAGTTTTCCAGAAAATAAATCTGTTTTTGATTCATTCTATTCAAAATCCGATTTGGCAATTTCAAACTGGTTCAAAGCGCCGGTTTTCTTCAAATTATCGGCAAGCAATTTGGAAAAAACGCCTGCCAAAAGTGCTCCGCTGAGCAGAAAGCCGCCCAATTGCATTAGATTAAATGTTACCGATAAAATTCCGTATTTGTAATAAAAATAATCGAGTAAATAGGAGAAAAAGGCGGAAATAATACCGGCTGACATCAAATAAAAAACATTCCATTTTTTATAGCCGAGAATCAGAAAAAATATTTCCACCGGAACGCCTTGCACAACTCCCCAAAGCAAAGAAGTTATTCCCCAACGAGCGATAAATCCTTGAATGAAAGCGGCAATAATTTCTCCCAAAATTGCGCTGCCGGGTTTTCGAATAATGTACGGAAAAAAAATTGCTCCCATCAACCAAATTCCCGCCAGCAGATATTTCATTCCCAGAGGTTCCAAAAAAGGTTTGAAAATGTCGTAAAAAAATGTATATCCCCACCAAAATACTCCCAAAGCGGCGGAAACAACGGCAATAAAAACAACTTCCGTAATTTTCATATCTTTTTCTTCTCCCCTTTATTGAAGTTTTTTTTCGGCTTTGTTCCGTCAATTTTTTTCGGGATGAAAACACCAAAAAGTTATGCGGGAAAACACAAAAAATTTGCGGCAAATAAAAAACCGGACGCCTGTGAAAATCGGAGTCCGGTTTTGGTAATCTATTTTAATAAAACCATTTTACATATTCGTAAAATTCTTTGTAACAGCAATTTTTCGGTTTGATTCTGACATTAAAACTTTGCTTTCCGGAACCGGAAACGGTGAGCGAACCTTTATATTCCACCACATTATTTTTTTTATGAACAAATTCAAGCGGAACAATCAGGAAGTTTTCCTCGTTTTGGCGGTAGAAAATTTCCACCTGAACATATTCTTCCGACAAACCGTCGATATCGATTTTAACAGTTAAATTCAATACTTCGCCGCTTTGAAGAACCATATTTTCGGGGGAATCAATCGAAACATCCAGAAACTTTATTTTTTGCCAGTGTTTTGCAAGTTCGGTTTTGGTTTGTTCCAATTTTTTCAGATTGGCAAAATCATCCTTTGAAATATAGGTAACTTCTTGAGCACCGGGCAAATAAAATTCATTGAGGTATTCCTTCAAAACTCTGTGCATATTAAAATTCTTTCCCACATCATAAATTGCCCGCTTCATCATTTTAACCCAATTTTCCGGAATTCCGTTCTGGTTCTGTTGATAAAAAAGCGGAATGATTTCATTTTCCAGTTTTTCGTAAATTTCGTTTGCTTCCAATTTGTTGCGAATTTCGTCATCGGTAATATTTTCTCCGGAAATAATCGACCAACCGTTTTCACCGTTAAAACATTCGGGCCACCAACCATCCGGAACGCTAAAATTCAAAACGCCGTTCATTCCTGCTTTCATACCGGAAGTCCCGCTTGCTTCCAACGGTTTTTTGGGATTGTTTAACCAAACATCCACTCCTTGCACCAAATGACGAGCCACATTCATATCATAATTTTCCACGAACACGAATCGGTCTTCCACTTTGTTATCTCTGGCAAAATCAATGAGTTGCTTTATCATCTCCTTGCCTTTTTCATCGGCGGGATGAGCTTTTCCGGCAAATATAAACTGAACCGGTTGTAATTATGATTCAAAATTTCGTTAATCCGTTTGATTCCTTCACCGCCGCTTTTGTGAATCA
>NATF01000108.1 GCA_002085205.1 Candidatus Cloacimonas sp. 4484_275
GGCACAACAATTGCAAATTTGTTCTGGTGAAAAAATGAAAATTTTTTCATAATATACCTCCCTCAAAAGATAAAAAAGCGGCATCGAAAGATGCCGTTTTTTTTATTAAAGAATAAGTTTTTTACCGTTCGGGAAAAAAATTGTAATGTTCTTTTCTTCGGGATACTTTTTCTTGAATTCTTCCGTAAGCGGTTTAAAAAAAACCGCTTTTTTCAATTGTAATCCGAACGGTTTAAAAAAAACCGCTTTTTTCAATTGTAATCCGAAATGTGAATTTTTCTCCTCGATTTTTTGTTTTATCAATAAATAGTTTTTCCTCCTAAAATCGTCAATTTCAGAGGAACGAATAAAATCGGGATAATAATGTGAACCTGCTATTTTACACCAATCATATCGCAAACAATCGATAAAAAAACCACTTCTGTCGGGTAATTTCGATTGAATAAACTTCAAAAGATGAAAGGCGTTTTTTTGCCAATTTTTTATGATAAAATCAAAATGATTATCTTCAAAAAATCCGAGAAGTTCACGGAAAAATGCGAAGGGATGCTCAAATTCCGTCACAAGTTCTTTCAATGTTCTAACAAATTTCTCGGAATTATAGTATATGTTTAAGAGTTTTTCTATCTTTTGAAGTAAAATGATCTCTTCATAATTTAACCATTTTGTTTGTAAAACCTGATAAGGCGCCGATTCCGAATATAAAATTCCGAACTTATCTTTTTCCTCTTGTAAAGGTGTTCCCGTCAGAATTTTTAGAAATCCGAGTTGAAAATGGTGAGCCTGTAATTCAAATATTTCATTAAAAGAATTAATAATTTCCGAGAAAGTATCGTACGGCAAACCGACAATTAAATCCACATGCAAATGTATGTTTGCCATTTTCACAAGTCGAAAAATATTTTTTTTCGATTTCTGCCAATCGTCTTTTCTATGAATTGCCGAAATAGCTTTCGGATTAACGCTTTGAATTCCGATTTCAAATTGAAAAATTCCCGGTTTGATTTTTTTCAAAATGGAAAAATCTTCTTCCTGCAAAAAAGACGGATGAATTTCAAAATGAAATTTGGTTTGGGTTTCCAGATTGGAAAGAAATTTCCATATTTCGCGTGAAAATTGTGAATTGGAATTAAAAGTTCTATCTATAAATTTGATGATTTTCACCTTTTTTGAAAGAAGAAAATTTAGTTCGTTTTTGACATCGGTAATTTTTCGAAATTCAAGTTTTTGGTCGTTTCGTGACGAAAGACAATAGGAACAACGGAAAGCACAGCCGCGACTGGCTTCATAATAAACATATTTGTCATTTATTTCCGGAAAATCCTCGTCTCGGTAAGGAAAAGGTATTTCGGAAAAATGCGGATTGGAAATTTTAATAATTTTCTCAGTAAGAATTTTCCTGTTTTCCAAAAAATATTTAAAACCCGTTTCTCCGAATCCTGCAATGATGTAATCTATTTCAGGATAGTTTCTTAGCCAATCGGAACCGTTGAAGCTCACTTCCGGTCCGCCTAACAGCAAAATTACTTTCGGAAGAACTTTTTTTATATCCGGAAGTAAAACCTTTACTATTTCCACATTCCAGATATAGACGGAAATCGCTAAAATTTGCGGATTGATTTTCCAGATTTCCTGCAAGATGGCAAACGGTGTCTGTTTAATTGTAACTTCTTTTATAACAGTCTGATACGGAAGTTCGACAACATAATTTCGCAAATAGCGAATAGCAAGATTCGTATGCGTAAAACGGGCGTTTATTCCCAGTAAAAGAATTTTTTCCATTGTTTAGGAAAAGAGTTGCAGCGCTCTCTCCAAATCTTCCGGAAAATCGATTTCCAGACAAGGAATATCATCTGTGGAAACCGCTTTTAAGATAACCTTTTTCGCCAATAAATCAACCGCATATTCAAAATAATTATTTTCCTGTCCGTTATCTATTCCGACCTGTAGAAAATGTGCAAAATCAGGCAAAACATCGAGATTAAACTTTCCGACTCCGATAAATTCTCCCGCACATTTTTCAATTTCAAGCTTTTTTGAAATAGATAAAATCATCGTCAAAATATTTTCGAGCTAACCAAAGCGAATACAAAGTATTGGTTTTGTCAAAAATCGGATTGTAAACAAAAGTGCAATTTTCCGGTTTAACCAATTCCAAAATATGATTTTGCAAAATCTCTTTTTTGAAACCCAGCACAAAAACAAAATCGTTTATTCCCACTTCCAAACAGCTTTCCAATTGACGATGGATTATCGACTTTCCACCGATTTCAATCATACTTTTGGGAAGTCCGCCGGAAACTTTCTGCAATCTTTTCCCGATTCCGGCCGCCAAAATAATCGCTTTCATACAAATTCCTTTTTCTTTTTTCCCGTTCGCAATTTCTTGAAATCACTTTGAACGGTCATTGTGAAGAGCTTTTAAAACGGTTATTCCGTCAACAAATTTTTAGGATAAAAATATTTTACAAAGCTAGCGAACGAAAGAGAAACAAACGAAGATATAAATCAAATATCAAATGACCGAATAAAACATAAAAAACGGCAGCCGAAATCAAAAAAGGCGCAAAGGGAATTTCTTTTGTTCTTTCCTTATAAAAAACCAATATAAAAATGAGGGCAAAAAACGAGGCAAAAAATATTGTGAACAAAACTCCGTAAAATCCCACGAAACTGCCGATTGCCGCGATAAGTTTGATGTCTCCGCCGCCAAGCGCTTCTTTTTTCATAAAACGGTGAAACAGATAAGCCAAAATAAAAAAAACAAAAAAACCGAAAGCCGCGCCGGTGAAAGCGGAAACAATTCCCATTTTACTGCCGGGAATCAGGGAAAACAAAAAACCGATAATGAGCAGCGGTAACGAAAGAACATCGGGAATAATTTTGTGAACCACATCAATGCTGAAAATAATTATTCCGAAAGAAATAAAAACGAAATATTTCCAGAAATCGGGCGAAAAATTCTGCCCGGAAACAAAAAACAATCCCAAAAAGAACAAAGGCGTAATTATTTCAATGATCGGATAAATTGGTGATATTTTAGCTCCGCAATATCGACACTTCCCTTTCAAAAAAAGATAACTGAATATCGGGATGTTATCGAACATCGTGATTTTGTGTTTACAGACAGGACAATGAGAAGCCGGAAAAACGATAGATTCTTTTCTGGGAATGCGATAAATGCAAACATTGAAGAAGCTTCCCAATACCATTCCGATTAAAATTATAAGAAAGTAAATTATCCAATTCATAAAAAAAGAGGGCTTGAAATTTCACTCTTGGAAATTCAAGCCCGCAATGTGAATTTTTTTTATTTCATTCCTGAACTAATTGCCATTCCGAGATTAAACACCGGCAAATAAATAATTACGATAATGGAACCGACGAAAACAGCCATCAGAATTATCAACAACGGTTCAATCAAAGAAGATAATCTGTCTATCACGGAATCAACCAATTTTTCATAAAATTCGGCCGCATTACCCAAAAGTTTGTCCATATCTCCCGTTTCTTCTCCGGTTGCAATCAATTGAAGCAAAGTAGAGGGAAAAATTCCGGTTTTTTTAAATGCTCCGGCTACGCTGTAACCTTCTTTAACCATTACTCTTGCTTTGCGAACCGCAGATTCCACGACTGCATTCTGCACAACATTTTCCGAAAGTTCCAAAGTTTCCATAATCGGAACACCGGCAGCCATCAAAATACTGAAAGTTCTGGCGAATTTGCTCATTATCGAATTTTTTACCAGATTTCCGATAACCGGAATTTTCAATAAGAAACTATCAATTATGTATCTTCCTTTATCGGAAAGATAGAATAAAAACACAGAGAAGAAAACGGCAACCAGAACAAGAAACGTATAAAAAATATTGTCTCGAATAAGGTTACTAATTGCGATAGCCAAAAGTGTCGGTCCGGGCAAATCCGCATTAAAACTTTCATAAACATTTGCAAACATCGGAATTACAAAGTAGAAAAGCCCCCAAGTTACCAACAACACAAAAATCAAAATGAAAATGGGATAAGCCATTGCAGACCAAACTTTTCGTCTCGTATCATCAATCTTTTCCAGATAAATCGAAAGTTTATCCAAAACGGTGTGCAAAGTTCCCGAAACTTCTCCAGCATTACTTTGTCAAAGAGCGATAATTTACCTTTGAAAGCACCTTCTCCCGTTGATTTCACGGAAATGATCGTGCTTCCTTCTTTTGTCAATTTGTCAATAGCCTCGTCTAGAGAATTTGCTTTCAAAGTTCCTTCGACTCGCGCTCCTTTGGCATCTTTAATTATGTATTGAAAACCTGCCATATTTTTCCTCTTAATCGGATACTGTTAATTTAATAACTTCCTGAATGGTAGTTATTCCTTTTTTCATTTTATCGATGGCGCTTTCATGCAAGGAAACCATTCCGTGATTGATTGCATGTTCCCTGATTATATCCTGATTCGCACCTTCAAAAATCAATTTTCTGATATCCTGACGAACCTCCAGCATTTCAAAAATACCGGTTCTTCCGGAATAACCGGTGTTGTCGCAATGAACGCAACCCGTTCCTTTTTTGAACTCAATGCCGATTGCCTCTTGTTTGCTGATATGCAACCAAATACGGCGGAATTCCGATATCCAACAAACGCGTTATCGTTGCCGGAGCATCGTTGGCATGCAAAGTTGTGAACACAAGAAGATGACCCGTTAGCGAAAATTTGATGGCAATATCGGCGGTTTCGTGATCTCGAATCTCTCCGATAAGCACAATATCCGGATCTTGTCGCAAAACGGAACGCAATGAAGCTCCAAAAGTCAGCCCGATTTTTTCCTTTGTTTCGATTTGGGTTATACCGTCCAATCTGTATTCCACCGGATCTTCAACCGTAACAATATTGTTTTCGATATTTCTGATTTCCTTCAAGGCGGCATGAAGCGTTGTTGATTTTCCGCTTCCGGTCGGACCGGAAACAATTGTGATTCCATAAGGACGGTGAATCCATTTTTGAAAAATCGATAAATCACGTTCGGTAAAACCAAGAGTGTGCAAATTGAAACCGAATTCACCTTTATCCAGCAAACGCATCACAACTTTTTCGCCAGTGACGGTAGGAACAATGGAAACACGGACATCGACACTTTTTATCGAAGTCTTCAAAGAGATGTGACCGTCTTGAGGTAATCGTCTTTCGGCGATATTCAATTTGGACATCACCTTCACCAGTGAAACTATTCCGGGATGAAGTCCTATCGGCGGAGACATTACTTCGCGTAATGCACCGTCAATACGAAATCTGACCCTTGTATTTTTCGTCAGCGGTTCAATGTGTATATCCGTTGCATTCGATTTTATTGCTTCCGTAATAATTAAATTTAACAATTTTACAACCGGCGTATCGGCGTCGGATGTCTTTTTGGGATCAATGGTTATTTCATTTTCCTCTTCGTCAACAGCAACAAATTCAAAGTTTTCAACGGCATCTTCCACTTGTGAAGTTGTTCGAATACTTTTGTAATATTTTTCCAAAGTATCCGTGAGAACATCTTCTCCTATAAGAACCGGTGTTACGGATTTTCCCAAAATCTTTTTCAGGCTATCAAGAACGACTATGTTTTCGGGATCGGTCATTGCCACCACAATCGAATCTCCCTTATCTTTAATGGCAATGACTCTGTTTTGGGTTGCAAAAGGTTCCGGAATTAGTTTTACTATTTCCGTATCTAATTCCAAAAGTTGATTTTCATCAACAATGTCGTATTCCAATTGTTGATGAAGAGCTTCCAAAAGTTGTTCTTCGGTTAAGTAGCCAAGTTTTCGTAATGTTTCTCCTATTTTTCCATTGAAAAACGCCCACCCGTAGGATAACGGAAAAGCAAGAAATCCGTAGTTCCCGTAACCTGAGTTCCTAAAATATGTGCCGTCATAGTACATGAAGTCGAGGAGGCGGCTCCTCCCTCAGGTGGAGGACAATTGTAATGATAGAAACGCCATCCCTTATCTATGCGTCCGTGTTCCGTCTCAATAACTCCGGTGAGCTCCGTATATGGATTACCATCGCTATCCGTGCCGCCGTCAATCGGATCACCGAGTGTGCAATAAAACTGCACTTTCACATTGTCCAATCTGTTGTTTTGCCCGTCAACCACCGTAACTCTTGCCAGAGCCTCAATATAAGCGGGAGGATTTTGGTCATCTATCCAAACAATATT
>NATF01000015.1 GCA_002085205.1 Candidatus Cloacimonas sp. 4484_275
GTTTCCGTGGAAGACAACGGTCGGGGAATTCCCGTGGAGATGCATAAAGATGAGAATATTCCGGCATTGCAAGTTGTTATGACGATTCTTCACGCCGGCGGGAAATTTGACGATAAATCCTATAAAGTTTCCGGCGGTTTGCACGGTGTTGGCGTGTCGGTGGTGAATGCGCTTTCCGAAAGATGCGAAGTGAGAGTCTTTAAAAACGGAAAAATCTACCGACAGATTTATAAAAAAGGAATTCCGCAAACTGAGGTGGAAATAATCGGAGAAACCAGCAAAAGCGGAACAAAGACCATTTTCAAGCCTGATCCGGAAATATTTGAAACCGTGGAATTTAGTTTTGATTATTTGGCGGTACGGTTGCGAGAACTTGCCTTTTTGAATAAGGGCATCAAAATAATTTTGGTTGATGAAAGAACCGAAAAAACACATGAATTTATGTATGAAGGCGGGATAAATTCATTTGTGGAATATTTAAATGAGAATAAAAAGGTGCTTTTCCCAAAACCGATATATATTGCCGGAAAACGCAACGGCACGGAATTTGAAGTTGCTATTCAATATAACGAAGGCTTTCAGGAAACGATTTTGAGTTTTGCCAACAATATCAACACAATCGAAGGCGGAACGCATCTCAGCGGTTTTAAATCCGCTTTGACGCGAGCCGTAAATGCTTACATTAAATCTCAAAATTTTGCCAAAAACGAGAAAGTTGTGCCAACCGGTTCCGACATCAGAGAGGGAATTTCCGCAGTTATCAGCGTGAAACTTCCGGATCCGCAATTTGAAGGTCAAACTAAAACAAAACTGCAAAATTCGGAAGTGGAAGGAATTATCAATTCCATCGTGTATGAAAAGTTGATGGAATATTTTGAGGAACATCCTTCCGAAGCCAAAAATATTTCGATGAAAGCAATTTTGGGAGCTCGTTCTCGAGAAGCCGCGCGCAGAGCCAGAGAATTAACGCGCAGAAAATCCGTTTTGGAAAGCGGGAATCTTCCCGGCAAACTCGCCGATTGTTCCATTCAAGATCCTTCCCAAACGGAGATTTTTCTGGTTGAGGGAGATTCTGCCGGCGGTTCCGCCAAAATGGGAAGAGACAGAACTTTTCAAGCGATTTTGCCGCTTTGGGGAAAAATGCTGAATACGGAAAAAGCAAGAATAGACAGAGTTTTGAACAACGACAAAATTCAACCGATAATTCTGGCTCTCGGAGCCGGAATAGGCGAAGAATTTGATGTTTCCAGATTGCGTTATAACAAAATTATCATTATGGCTGATGCTGATGTGGACGGACAACACATTTCCACATTGCTTCTCACTTTCTTTTTCCGATATATGCGTCCTTTGGTGGAAGAAGGTCATGTTTATATCGCTCGTCCACCTTTGTTTCTTGTGAAAAAAGGGAAAACAAAAAAATATGTTTATTCGGAACAGGAACGCGACGAAGTAATAAAACAATTCGGTTCAAAAGGCGTTCATATTCAACGTTACAAAGGTTTGGGAGAAATGAATGCCGACCAACTTTGGGAAACTACTCTAAATCCGGAAAAACGAATTCTAACCGCCGTAAAGATTGATGATGCCATCGAGGCAGACCGAATGTTTACAATTTTAATGGGCGAAGATGTGGAACCGAGACGAGAATTTATAGAGAAAAACGCAAAATATGTGGAAGTTGATGTATAAAAACGATTATAATTGTTCGGAGGATAAATGATTCACGACAGATCAAGATTAGAAACGATTGAGATAGAAGATGTTTTGAAAAAGGCATATCTGGATTATTCTATGAGCGTCATTGTTGCTCGGGCTCTTCCCGATGTGCGCGATGGCTTGAAACCGTCACAGAGAAGAATTTTATACTCGATGCACGAATTGAATCTGATGCCGGGAAAAGGTTTTAGAAAATGTGCAAAGATTGCGGGAGATACTTCCGGAAATTATCATCCGCACGGCGAACAAGTGATTTATCCCACTTTGGTTAGAATGGCTCAACCGTGGAGTTTACGTTATCTTCTCATCGACGGACAAGGAAATTTCGGATCTCAGGACGGCGATCCGCCCGCGGCGATGCGATACACGGAAGCAAGATTGCACAAAGCTTCCGTTGATTTAATGGAAGATTTGGATAAAAATACGGTTGATTTCAAATCAAATTATGACGATACGAGAACGGAACCGGTCGTTTTCCCTTCCAAATTTCCCAATTTGCTTGTAAACGGTTCTTCCGGAATTGCCGTCGGAATGGCGACGAATATGCCGCCGCATAATGTGGCGGAAGTATGTGATGCTATTGTCGCTCTTATTGATAACCCGGAAATGGAAATTCTGGAATTGATGAATTATATCAAAGGACCGGATTTTCCGACCGGCGGTTACATCATTGGTTCTGCGGGTGTCAGAGATTATTTTCTCACGGGTCACGGCAGAATTATTATGCGCGGAAAAGCGACTATCGAAACCAAATCCAACGGAACCGAGTTAATCGTTATTTCCGAAATTCCTTATCAATTGAACAAAACATTATTGATAGAAAAAATTGTGAATTTGGTAAAAGATAAACGAATCGAAGGAATTAGTGACATTCGTGACGAATCGGGACGGCAAGGAATGCGATTGGTAATTACGGTAAAACGAAATTACGAAGCCAACGCGGTTTTGAACAAACTTTATAAATACTCTCAATTACAGGAAAATTTCAGCGTAAATAATCGAGCGTTGGTGAATGGCGTTCCCAAAGTGCTGAATATGAAAGAATTGGTTCAGTTATACATTGATTTTCGTCATGAGGTTGTAGTTCGCAGAACCAAATTTGAGCTTGATAACGCGGAAAAAAGATTACATATTTTGGAAGGTTATCGCATTGCTCTTGATAATATTGATGAAGTTATCGCTACGATTCGAGCTTCCAAAACAACTCAGGAAGCCAGCGAAAAATTGCAAGAGCAATTCAAGCTTTCGGAAATTCAAGCGAGAGCCATTCTGGAAATGAAACTGCAAAGATTAACCGGTTTGGAACGCGACAAGATTGAAAAAGAGTATAAAGAGTTGATTAAAACCATCAAAAAATTAAAAAGCATTTTGGAAAATCGCAAACTCAGAATGGATATTATCAAAAAAGAAGTGCGCGAAATTAAGGAAAAATACGGCGATGAACGACGATCCGTTATTATCGAAGGTTCCGCCGACATCGATACGGAAGATATGATTGCCGACGAAGATATGGTGGTTATCATTTCTCATCTCGGCTACATCAAAAGATTGCCGATAAATACTTATCGCAAACAGGGAAGAGGCGGCAAAGGACTTTCGGGTTCCAATCTGAAAGAAGAAGATTTTGTGGAAAGTATTTTTATTGCTTCCACTCATGCCTACATTCTTTTCTTCACGGATTTCGGAAAATGTTATTGGCTAAAAGTTCACAGAATTCCACGCGTGGGAAGGCTTGCTCGCGGAAAAGCTATCGTTAATCTTTTGCAGTTGGAAGAAAATGAAAAAATCAAGGCGTATGTTACCGTGCGTGATTTCAATCAACCGCATTTTGTAACGATGATAACCAAAAACGGCATTATCAAAAAATCGGAATTGCAAGCGTTCTCACATCCGCGGGTGAACGGAATCATAGCCATTAAACTGATTGACGGCGACGAATTGATTGATGCTCAAATCACGGAAGGAACAAACGATATAATTTTGGCAACTTGGAACGGAATGGCAAATAGATTCAGTGAAACCGATGTTCGTCCTACCGGCAGAAATTCTCAAGGAGTAAAAGGAATCACTTTGAGAAACGGCGATAAAGTGGTGGCAATGGTTGTAGTGAAACGGGAAGGAACTCTTTTGGCAATCAGTGAAAACGGTTACGGAAAACGTTCTAAAATAAGTGATTACAGAAAAACCAGACGCGGTTCGATGGGAGTTATCACTCTAAAAACCACGGAAAGAAACGGTCATTTGATTTCACTTTTGGAGGTTGTGGATAACGACGATTTGATGATCGTCACCAAAGACGGAATGATAATCAGACAACCGGTGGAAAAAATCAGCGTTATCGGCAGAAACACTCAAGGAGTAAAATTAATCGGATTAAATGAAGGCGATAAAGTTTATGACATAACCAGAATTGCAGCTCAGGAAGTTGATGAAGACGAGGATTTAGAGGAAGATGACGATATAAAAGCGGAAAAAGATACGGAAGATGTTTCCGACGGTGAAACCGTTTCGGAAGATTTGCCCAAAAAAGAACCGGAAGGTGATGACGGTGATCAAGATTAAATCTGCGATTCTGCTGCTTATTAGCGGAATTTTGCTTTCTTGTGCGATAAAATACATCCCTGTAGAAACGGGTGGAGTGCGAGTTGAAAATGATTTTGCCATTGTTAAAACAGATGAATTTGTGCTCGTAATTTCCAATAAATATTGGATTAAAGATCCACAAAATCTTACCGATTACTTTACCACATTTTATGTGAGTATCAGGAATAGAACGGAAAAAGAATTATCTGTTCAAGCTTCCGATTTTGTGCTTTTGGACGAAAACGGTAACCAATTTGACGCGGTTTTGCCCGAACAGATTTTGGATTTGATGTTGCCAAAAGAACTCGGATTTGACTCTTTACTTGATATGACACCGGAAGAACGACAAACGAGAGAGAATTGGCAAGACGCAAAAAACGATTTGATGTATGAAGCTTTCCATTTCGGTAAAATTTATCCGGGAGCCAAGAAAAACGGTTTTGTCTTTTTTCCGCGCTTAAAATCGGAAAACAAAAAGTGCAAAATTATTTTTAAGGGAAAGGAAATCAATTTCATTAGAGAAGGCTGAAAAACGGCATCTGATAAAGCTCTATTTGATTGGAGTTATGAAAGTTAAATCTCTTGTTGACAAAAAAAATAAATAATTATTTTTGATGCCGATTTTTCCTGAGCGAGGTCGAAACATATCATACCTCCTATGTTTTAAGACTTCGCTCAGTTTTTTTATGTATAAAAAATCTTTTGTAAAAAATAAAAGCGAGTTGCGAAAATTTTTCACAACTCGCTTTTTGAATATTGGTGGGCCCAAAGGGAATCGAACCCCTGACCATCCGGTTATGAGCCGGAAGCTCTACCAACTGAGCTATAGGCCCTTTATCTTTGCTAAAAAGAACAGTTTTGCAAAAACTTTTTATCAGCTTTGCTTGTCAAGAATTTCCTTGTTCTATTTTATATTGAAGTTTTCAATAAATTTTTCTAAAATGCTGCTACGAGTCGGATGTCGAAGCTTTCTTAACGCTTTATCTTCTATCTGTCTGATGCGCTCACGAGTTACATTGAAAATATTTCCCACCTCTTCGAGAGTTCTGTGATAACCGTCGTCAATGCCGAAACGCAAGCGGATAACTCTTTCTTCACGCGGCGATAAGGTTTGCAAAATTTCGTTAACTTGTTTTTTCAAAAGAGTGCGTTCCGCCATTCTTTCCGGAGAAATCGTTCCTTTATCTTCGATGAAATCTCCCAGCAAACTGTCTTCATCCTCGTGACCGATGGGTTTATCCAGGGAAACGGGTTCTTTGGTAATGGCGAGAATGCTTTTAACTTTATCAACCGGAAGTTCCAATTTGGTCGCGATCTCTTCGGGATGAGGTTCGCGTCCCAATTCCTGCAGAAGTTTGCGACTGGCTCTTTTCACTTTGTTTATGGATTCAATCATATGAACGGGAATTCTGATGGTTCTGGATTGGTCGGCAATGGCGCGCGTGATTGCTTGGCGAATCCACCAAGTGGCGTAAGTGCTAAATTTAAAGCCTTTTCTGTAATCGTATTTTTCCACGGCTCGCATTAAACCGGTATTTCCTTCTTGGATAAGATCAAGGAAATCAAGTCCTCGATTGTTATATCTTTTTGCAATGCTTACGACGAGACGAACATTTGCTTCTATCATCTCGTTTTTTGCGGTTTCTTTCATCTTTTCGCCGCGCTCGATTTCACCGAGTAAATATACCATTTCATCGGCAGTCATTCTTGTTTCCAATTCAACCCTGCGAATTTTTCGGCGCGCATTTTTGATTTTGCGCAAAGTTTCTATGAAAACTTCCGGTTCGATTTTCGTGTCGATGCGAACTTGTTCGTAATCTTCGGGAGATTTGCTTGCCTTTCTACCGAATGTACAAATTTCGTCCACGGAATATTTTCTGATGCGGGAAAGATTTTTGATGGTTTTCTGGCTGTCTTTAATTCTGTCAACCAAACTTCTGATGCGATAAACCATTCTTTTCAGGAGTTTTTCATTGTAAGAAAGTCGGTCGAATATTTTAATGATTTTTGCTCGTTTTTTATCGATTTCCGGCTGATTAACCAGATGTCCGTTTTCGTCATAATCGCTGTTGTCTATTAATTCTCCGATGCTTTCAAAAATGGCTTTTGTTTCTTTAATGACCTGCGTCAGTTCCATAATTAAGCGGGATTCCTGCGATTTATCCATCCAAGTTCCGTATTCAATTTTGAAAATTTGGTCTATTTTGACGCGTTTTTCGTTGTAGCGATAGAGGAAGTTTTCCATTTCCCGCAAAGTGCTTCCGGACATAAAAATAAACTTGTTGATGTATTTTTGGCCGCTTTCGATTTTTTTGGCAATACGAATTTCCCCTTCTCTGTCCAAAAGCGGAACTCTTCCCATTTCCTTCAAATACATTCGCACCGGATCGTCATAATAACGCTTGTTCTGGAATTTTTTGGGAGTTTTGGATTTGACGGAGACTTTCTTTTTGGTGATTCTTTTTTGGGTTTCATCGATTAATTCAATGCCCGAAGAAGTAATTTGGTTAATAATATCTTCGATTTTATCCAAATAAATCGGATTATTCGGCAGAATTTCATTAATCTGATTGAAAGTTAAAATATTTTCATTTTTTTTGCCGATTTCAATCAGTTTTTTTATACATTCGTTGTAGCTAAGCATTTTTACTCCTTAATATAGAGTTCTGTTCACCACTTTTTTATTTAAACTCAAGATTTTCTTTTTCAATTCTTTTTTTGCTTTATACAGTTCCGAATTATCGGCGTTATTGCGGATTTGTTCATTAATATTTTCCAAATCGGAATTATATTTTCGCAGTTTAACGCTGTTGATTATCTCGTCAAAATTCATATTCGGAATTTCTTCCAACAACATTTCGGCGAAAATACTTTTTGTTTCTTCATTTTCCATCTCATTTATCAAACCGGAAATATTCCGTAAATTTTTCTCATTTTCCGAAATTTTTTCATAAATTTCCTTATAAGATTTTGAAAAAAAATAATCCGATTTTATTTCCGAAGCAACTTTTTTATACAGATTTTCTCGGTTTCAGTTTGGAAAAAAGAGCGGATTCGGAAAGACGAAATTCGGCGGCAATATCTTTGATAAAAAGTTCGCGGGCCGGCGGCAATATCTTTGATAAAAAGTTCGCGGGCAATTTCATCTTCTATTTCTTCCGCCAGTTCCAGCAATTGTTCTATTTTTTCTTTGGTTTCCAGTTTTAGAAGTTTGTTCCGATTCAAAAAAGTCGTCAAAGTTACGGCGTTTTCTATTTTTTTACTCATTTCTTCTTTTCCGAACTTCAAAAGAAAACTGTCGGGATCTTCTTTTTCGGGAAGAGTAATTATTTTCGGAGTAAAACCGTTTATAATAACATTTCCCGCAGCTTTGACCGCCGCCTTTATTCCGGCAAAGTCTCCGTCGTAAATCATATAAAAATTGTTTGTGTAACGACTGAGTAAATTTATTTGGGAATCGGTGAGAGCCGTTCCGAGAGAAGCAACCACATTCGTAAAACCCGCTTCGTAGAGGCGCAGAAAATCCAAATAACCTTCGCAAATCAGGGCAAATCCCTTTTTGGAAATTTCATATCTGGTCAGATAAAGTCCGTATAATTCTTTTCCTTTCGTATAAATTTCCGTAGTGGGCGAGTTTATGTACTTTCCGCCGGGTTGGTTTTCGTGCAAAATTCTGCCGCCGAAAGCAACCACTTTCCCGTTTATGGAATGAATGGGAAACATAATTCGATCGCGGAAAGCATCGTAAAGGTCATTATTACCTTTTTTGAAAAGTCCCGTCTGCATCAAAATTTTGCTGTTGATATTATTTTTTAAAAGGTAATTCTTTAATCCGCCGTAACCGTCCAAAGCATATCCGATCCCGAATTTCTCAATGGTTTTTCGGGAAATATGGCGGTTTTCCAAATAACGCAAAGCCGCTTCTCCGTGTTTTTCCAAATTTTCCCGATAATACGCTGCCGCCAACGAATAAATTTTATAAATTAAATCGGACAACGGGCTTTGTAATTGCTTCCCGCCCGTTTCAGAGGAATGTAACTGCCGATTACATCTACGATATTATTGTGTTCCAAAACACTGTTTATAATTGATTCATCCATTTTGATTATTCTTTGATTACCGCGATTGTCACGCCGTCTCCGCCCGCTGATGGAGGCGGTGAATAAAATTCTGCAATTTTTTTGTTTTGTTTCAAAAACAAACGCACTTTGGTTCGTAAAGCTCCGGTTCCTTTTCCGTGAACGATTCGCACTTTGTTTATTCCGGCGAAAATGGCATCATCCAGAAATGTTTCTATTTCGGGAAGGGCTTCTTCAAAAGTTTTTCCCAAAATTTTCAATTCTATTTTGGCTAACTTTTTGGGTAAAAGCCGCTTTTCGTGAAATTTGTTTTCGATTATTTTTTTGGAAAATCGAGCAAGGTTTTGCAAATTTGTCGTATAAATCATTCCGTTTACATCAACCTTGATTTTATCTTTTTTGATTTCCACGATTTCACCGGCGGTTTCGATATCATTAAGCCAAACGGTCGAACCGACACGAGGGTTTTTCAAAGGCTCTCTTTTGAGTCCGGAAATTTCTTCTTCCTCTTTTTTCAGTTTTTTGTCCAGCATTCTCACTTTATTTACGAGTTGTTCGAGTTGCTGTTTTCTTTTTAATTTTTCCGAAGATTTAATTCGAGAAATTTCTTCGTTCAAATCTTTTTGCAAATTTATCAGAAATTCTCTGGCTTCTCCGAGACTTTTCTTGCGAATATTTTTATTTTCTTCCTCCCATGTTTTCAATTTTTTTTCATAGCTTGAGATTTTTTGTTCCAATAGTTTTGTTTTTAATTGATATTGAAAAATTTGGCGAGCAAGTTCCGCTTTTTCTTCTCCTATTTTTACCAAAAGATCGGTGAGTTCAACATTTTGCTTGCCGGATAGTTCTTTGGCTCTTTTTACCAATTTTTCGTCCAATCCGAGTTTGGAAGCTATTTCCAAAGCAAAGCTGTTTCCCGGAAAACCGAGTTTCAAACGGTAAGTGGGAGAATGTTTTTTCGGATCGAACAACATAGCCGCATTTACGCAATTTTCATTTTTTTCGGCGATAATTTTTAAGGAATTATAATGGGTTGTGATAATTCCGATAACATTCATTTCCGTTAATCTTTCCAGAATTGCTTGAGCAAGAGCGGCACCTTGTTCGGGGTCGGTGGCGGAGCCGAGTTCGTCAATCAAAACCAGAGATTTCGGCGTTCCTTCCGAAATCATTTCACCGATGTTTTGTAAATGTGAGGAAAATGTGCTTAAAGAATTTTCCAAAGATTGATTGTCGCCAATGTCCGCAAAAATCTTTTGAAATATTCCTATTTTACTCGATTCGTCGGCAGGAATCGGTAAACCGGAAAGCACCATCAAAGTGAGGAGACCGACCGCTTTCAAAGTAACTGTTTTTCCGCCGGTATTCGGTCCGGAAACAACCATAATTCTGAAATTTTCACCCAGTTTTAATGAAAAAGGAACGACCTTTTTAATGTCGCCGAGATTTTTAATCAACAAAGGATGACGCGCTTTTTGCAATGATATAACAGGTTGTTCTACAATTTCCGGAACATTTGCCTGCAAATTATTTGCCAATCTGGCGGCAGCAAAGTAAAAATCCGTTTCCGATAAAATAAGGGAACCGCGCTCATTTTAATCGGTATTACGAAACGACCTTCTCGCTGAGTTACAATTTTATCGAAAAGATAGTTTTCGGCTGCGAAATTTTCCAATTTATTATTCAAAGTGGAAATAATGCGTTTCCGCACGGAAAATATGTTTTTTCTGATTATTTGAAGTTCCGGCGAGGCGTTGTCTTTCACTTCTCCGTCAGGCGTGAATATTTGCTGAAATCTTTTTTCCAAATCGGATAAAGAAACTAAATTTTTGGTCAAACCGAGAAATCGAGGGTAATTTTCCAGTTTATCTCTAACGGAAGAAATCAGATTTGCTACTCTTAAATTTCCGATTATCAATTTCAGTTCTTCGAAATTGTAACTTTGGTGTTCGAAATTATTTAGCAATTTCGATAAATCGGAAATCGCTTCGAAATTGAAAGAAAAACCATTTTTAAGCATTTCTTGAATTTCGGCGGTCAAGAAAAGTCGTTTTTCAATTTCCTTTTTATCGTCAAAAGGCTGTAATTCGTCAGCAATTTTTTTGCCGTTTTCAGAATGACATTCCTGCTTCAGCCAATTTTTTATTTTGTCATATTCAAGTTGGATAAACGAATTCATTGCTGTTTGTTTTTATCCATCATCTGCTGAATTTTGTCTTTTTCGCGTTCGATTTTGGGATAGTTTCTCTCCAGTTCATTTACCAAAATTCGGGTCGATTTGACAATATATGAGGAAGAAGTGGTTTTTACAATCGAATTTTTCAAAGGAGAAAGTTCCAGAATAAACAGAACAATTGCTATCACAAGCAAACAGTTCAAAACTCCGAAGAGACCGCCCAAAATTCTATTTAAAGCCGTAAGATTCAGAACATCAATCATCTTATGAAGAAGCAAAATAATAATCTTGGCGATTATCATTATAATGACAAAAATAAGGAGATAGGATAAAATTGTTGCCA
>NATF01000109.1 GCA_002085205.1 Candidatus Cloacimonas sp. 4484_275
ATCACCGAGATTCGGGATGGCATTATCCGTAATATAAAATCCCGTGAAATTACCGGTAATTTCGTTATGTGTAAATATCGGATGCGAACTTGCTCCGCTTACCATAATTCCGGCGCCGGAGTTTGGATTTCCACTCACAAAATTATGATGTATGTAATTGCTGTCCACGATGCCGGAAGCGTAGTAAAGATATATTCCCGTAAGATTGTAAGAAATTTCATTTTGTTTTATTTGCGGATTTATATTTGTTCCACCGGTTATATCCCACGCCGTAATTCCCTGCCAGACGTTATGATGAATATTATTGCCGCAAATAAGCGGATTACACTCTCCTCCTTGACTACGCAATTTTGGATTAAAACATTACTTTGATTTCCAATGCCGAAAATATCGATTGCTTTTTCGTTGTGAAAAAAGGTACAGTTAACAATATTAACCGCTGAATTCACCGATTTGATGGCAAGTTCCGCATTTTCGATGCGACAATGTTGGAAAACACTTGTTTCGATTTCATTTTCCAATCTGATTCCATTCCAATTCACGCCTTCCGAATTCGAATGAATAAAGATGGAATCCTCTTCTGTTCCCATCGACAATAACTTTCCCGCTACCGTGAACAGATAATTTCCCTGCACAATGACTTCCACACCCGCATTAATCGTTAAAATTTCATTTGCGGGAACCGTGATATCGCCAATCATATTATAAGGATTGTTTTCCGAATTCCATTCTCCGCTTTGATTGCCGATAACATCAATGGCGAAAATAGAATAACTCAGAACAGCTAAAAACACGAAGGGAAAAATAAATCTTCTTTTTTCCGATTTTAGATTTTTGATGAAATGTAAACAAATCTTTTTCATAGATTTATCCTATCCTTTTTTTTCTGAAAAACGGTAATATTATTAAAATTGCAAAGCCGATAAATGCGATGCCGGCTCCAATCCAGCCCAGCAAAGTAAGGGTTGTTACAACAACTCCGGCAATGAGAACGCCCAGAAAAATAAAGAGAATCGATTTCCAAAAGCGTAATCCGAAAAGATAAGCGGCAAGCGAACCCGTCCATGCTCCCGTTACGGGAAGCGGAATTGCCACGAAAAGCATTAAACCGATTTCTTCATATTTTTCGATGATTTCTCCTTTTTTTCTGGTTCTGCGGAAAATTGCTTCCAAAATTTTTTTTAGAAGGGGCACTTTGAAAAATATTCTGGTTACGAAATCAAAAAATAAAAGAATAAAAAAGATGGGGACCATATTGCCGGCAATCGCAATGGGAAACACTTCCAACGGAGATAATTTATATTCCAAAATGCCAATGGGAATCGCTCCCCGAAGCTCAAAAATCGGAATCATAGCAATCAAAAAAACTTTTATTTCCGGCGAATTAATTTTGTTAATTTTTTCTTTGAATTTATCTTTTAGGGAATTATGTGCCGAATCGGATGATACAACCGTTTCCGAAACTAATATTACAGTAATCGAGATTAATAAAAATAACAGAAAAATTTTTTTCACATTTGCCATCCTTCTTTTCCAATCAACGGAACAAAAGTGCAACCGCCATAATTATTACGAACGAATTCACCGTTTTTATTTTTTATAACGATCAAATCTTGCATGAATTTACTACCGGTCGGAATAACTAAAATACCGTTGTCGTCGAGTTCATTCAGCAGAGATTGAGGAATGCTCGGAGCGGCGGCGGTAACAATTATTTTGTTGAATTTGAGATTTTCGTTCCAGCCGAGAGAACCGTCGCCTATTTTGAAATGGATGTTTTCGTAACCGAGTTCCCGCAAAATTTTTTGGGCGTTTACGGAAAGAATACTGATGCGCTCAATTGTGAAAATTTCCGAGCAGATTTCCGCCAAAAGAGCAGTTTGATATCCGGATCCGGTTCCGATTTCCAAAACTTTGTCATTCGCATCAAGTTGCAACAATTCCATCATCAAAGCAACGATGTATGGTTGAGAAATGGTTTGTCCGTTTCCGATGGAAAGAGGAGAATCGGCATAAGCAAGATGTTTGAATTTTTCCGGAACGAAGAGTTCGCGAGGAACTTTTAAAAAAGCCGACAATACCTTTTCGTCGGAAATGCCGCGGTTCATTATTTGCGTTTCCACCATTTTCCGTCGTTGATCTTCGAATTTCATAGCTCTTTATTCCGAAATATTAGTTTTGTTTGTTTCAGACACCGAAAGAATGGGTTTTAACCCAAGTTTGTATTTTTTCAAAAGAGGTTGTTTTGGTAAAATCCGGATATATCGGAGTGATGGAAATATAATTTTGGGAAACAACTTTAAAATCGGAATCGCCGTTTTTCGACCAAACCGGCAAATCGCCTCCGATCCAATATATTTTTCTGCCGCGAGGATCGGTTTGTTCCTTTACAAAATCGTAATAACGACGATGTCCCGAGCGAAAGCGCAATGGCCGGAATTCCCATAAACATTGCTTCCAAAGCCGCGGCAACGGTTCCGGAATAGAGAATGTCTTCTCCCATGTTTTGTCCGCCGTTGATTCCGGAAATTACCAAATCCACGGGAGATTTCATGATTACTTTCATTGCCAAAATTATGCAATCCGCCGGTGAACCGGTGACGGCAAATCTGTCTTTTCCTTTTTCAAAGATGCGCAAGGGTTCGTGTAATGTAATCGAATGTGAGGTGGCGCTTTGTTCTTTGACGGGAGCGACCACATGAACTTCATGTCCCGCTTTGTTCAGAAATTCCGCCAAAACATTAATTCCTGCCGCCTCAATACCGTCGTCGTTTGTCAGCAGAATTCTCAATTTTTTCTCCTTTCCGAAAACCGGTTATTATTCTTCCGAATTTTCGTTTAATTATGCGAAAATCTTTTATCTTTTATTTCAGTCAACAAAAAAGAGAAAACCGCCGTGTTTCTTTTTTCGATCGATTATGCAAAGCGTTTAATTGTGATGAATTCGTAAAAAGACAAAAGTTGTCATTCTGAGCGTAGTCGAAGAATTTCGTAACTATTTGCTTTGTTGTATCTTTCGTCTCCGCCCAAGATGACATTTTCAAGTTTGAAACGACTTTTTACGATATCGTCAATTGTGAGATAAATATTTTTCCGAAAAGGAGGTTAGACAAAAAACTTGACTTGAAAAAGCACACGAATAAAAATGATGAAATGAAGCTACCCGCTTCTACCTTACGGCGAAAATGCTTGTAAGGTTTGTTGAGTAAAAAAGGGATAAATGTGTAAAAATTTTGGCGGGTGAATTAATTTCATCCGCTTTTTTTATTAAAAAGGAGGTTCTTATTTCAATCAGAATTAGAAGAGGAAAGGCAAAAACAAAGCCTACGGCGCCGAAAGAAAGAATTAACGGTCAAATTACCGCAAGAAGCGTGCGGTTAATTTCCGAGACGGGAGAACAGATGGGGATTGTTTCCCTTCGGGAAGCATTAAATGCGGCTGATAAAGCCGGCTTGGATTTGGTGGAAATTGCTCCGAAAGCAAATCCGCCCGTATGTCGTATTATGGATTTCGGGCAGTATTATTATCAAAAAGAGAGAAAGATGCGAGAAGCCCGAAAGAAGCAACATATCATTCAAGTGAAGGAAATTAAATTTGGTCCCAATACGGAAGAACATGATTATAAATTCAAATTAAATAACGCGATGAAATTTCTCAAACAACATAACAAAGTAAAATTCACGGTTCGATTTCGCGGTCGGCAACTTGCTCACAAAGAGCTCGGTTATCAGCTGCTGGAACGAATTACGAAAGAATTGGACGGACTTGTCGATTTTGAGGGTAAACCCAAAAGCGAAGGAAGAACCATTTCCATGGTAGTTACGCCCAAAAAAGATATAGATAAAATTCTTGAGACTCGAAATGTTCAGGAAAATGACGAATAAATGAAAACGATAGAGGAGGAAAAATGCCGAAAATCAAAACTCGCCGAGCTGTTGCAAAAAGATTCAGACTGACTGCAAACGGAAAGTTGAAAAGAAATCATGCATTTGCCGGTCATATTTTCACAAAGAAATCAGCAAAGAGAAAAAGAAACCTGAGAAAATCGGAAATAACCAGTCCGAACGATGCGCCCAGAATTAAAAGAATGTTGGGATTAAGGTAGAAAGGAGCAAAATATGTCACGTTCAGTAAATAATGTTGCGGCAAAAAGAAGAAAGAAAAAATATTTGAAAGCGGCAAAAGGTTATATCGGCGGAAGAAGCAAATTATACAAAACCGCTCGTCAAGCTGTTGAAAAAGGATGGCAATATGCTTATCGCGATAGAAAAGTGAGAAAAAGAGATTTCAGAAAATTGTGGATTATTCGCATAAACGCGGCGGCACGACTTAATGGAATCAACTATAATCAGCTCATTAACGGATTGAAAAAAGCGGATATTGAAGTTAACAGAAAAGTTCTGGCTCATCTCGCTTTTCATGATGCCGAAACTTTTGGGAAATTGTGCGATATCGTAAAAAATCAAAAAAGCTGACTTTTATCGGAAAAGGGAAAAGACAGTGAAAACAGAGCTAAACAGAATATGGGAATCGGCGAAAACCGAAATTAAGAAAGTAAATTCCAAACAGGAACTGATGCAATTCAAATCCAGATTTCTGGGAAAGAAAAGTTCCGTTATGGGATTTCTGAAAAGACTCGGAGAATTACCGCGAGAAGAAAGACCTGAATTCGGAAAATTAATTAACACGGTCAAATCGGAAATTACCGAGTTAATATCGAAAAAAGAACAAGAAATTGCCGAAGCGGAATACAAGAAAGCGCTTTTTTCCGAAATGATCGATATTACCATGCCCGGAAGAAAACGAGAACTCGGAAGTCTTCATCCGATTACCAAGGCTTGGCGCGAGATTGAAGATATTTTTATGGCAATGGGATTTGAAATTGCGGAAGGAAACGACATCGAAGATGAATTTCATAATTTCGACGCTTTGAATACTCCCAAAGATCATCCTGCTCGCGATCTTTCGGATACTTTTTATATCGAAAACGATGTATTGTTGCGAACTCACACTTCTCCCGTGCAAGTGCGTGTTATGGAAAATCATAAACCGCCGATTAAAATAATAGCTCCGGGAAGATGTTATCGAAATGAAAACGATGCTTCTCATTCGCCGGTCTTTCATCAATTCGAAGCTTTTGCCGACCTGAAAGATATTCTCAATGCTTTTGTGAAAAAAATGTTCGGAGATAAAATCAGATCGAGAATCAGACCGCAT
>NATF01000016.1 GCA_002085205.1 Candidatus Cloacimonas sp. 4484_275
AATTTTAATTACCGGAGGAGCCGGATTTATCGGTTCTCATCTTGCGGAAAAATTATTATCGATGGGACATAAAATTTCCGTCATTGATAATTTATCTACCGGAAGATTTGCCAATATCAGACATTTGCTAAAAAATGAGAATTTTAATTATACTATTGATTCGGTTTTGAATCGTGAAGTTTTGGAAAAATTAATTGCGGAAAATGACTTAATATATCATTTGGCTGCTGCAGTCGGCGTAAAATATATTATCGATAATCCTCTTCTTTCATTGCGAACCAATATTGTTGGTACGGAGAATGTTTTGGAATTTGCCAATAAATATAAGAAAAAAGTTCTTATTACTTCAACTTCCGAAATTTATGGAAAAAGTGTAAAAGTTCCTTTCAAAGAAGAAGATGACAGACTTCTCGGTTCCACCCATATTTCCCGCTGGAGTTATAGCTCTGCCAAAGCAATCGATGAGTTTTTGGCTTTGGCTTATTATCGGGAAAAAAGATTACCGGTTGTAATCGTTCGCTGTTTTAATACTGTCGGACCTCGCCAAACCGGTCAATATGGTATGGTGCTTCCCAAATTTGTGAAAAATGCTCTTCTCAATCATCCTCTTACAATTTATGGCGATGGTAAACAATCTCGTTGTTTTACTTATGTTGATGATGTTGTGGATGGTTTTATTAAACTGATGGGAGAAAAAAAGGCTATCGGGGAGATTTTTAATATCGGAACAAGCGAAGAAATCACTATCGAGGAATTGGCAAAAAAAATAAAAGTGAAAACGAAAAGCAAATCGAAACTTGATTATATCAAATATGAAGATGCTTATGAAAAAGGATTTGAAGATATGCGAAGACGAGTTCCCGATTTGACCAAAATTAAAAATTTAATAGGTTATAAACCGAGATATACACTTGATGATATTTTGGATAAAGTAATAGAATATTTTGAAAAATAAACAAAAGGAAACAAAATAATGAAAGTAAACACGCAATAGGCTGTGCTTCCGGAACAGATGCATTGGTTTTGGCGTTAAAAGCTTTGGAAATCGGGAAAGACGATGAAGTTATTACTACTCCGTTTACATTTTTTGCAACGGCGGGTTCCATTCATCGAGTCGGAGCAAAACCGGTGTTTGTAGATATAAAAGCCGATACTTTTAATATTGATCCCGAGAAAATAGAAGCCGCAATTACGGAAAAAACCAAAGCGATTATGCCGGTTCATCTCTTCGGTCAACCTGCCGAGATGGACAAAATAATGGAAATAGCCCGTAAACACGGATTAAAAGTTATTGAAGATAACGCTCAGGGAATTGGTGCGCGATTTGAAGGAAAAGTTGCCGGAACAATCGGTGACATTGGAACTCTTTCCTTTTTTCCCAGCAAAAATTTGGGAGCAATGGGAGACGGAGGAATGTGTCTAACAAACAATGATGAACTTGCCGCAAAATTAAGACAACTTCGCGTTCATGGTGAAAATCCGAAATATTTTCATAAATGGGTAGGATTAAACAGCAGATTAGATACACTCCAAGCAGCCGTTTTATTGCAGAAACTTCCTCATTTGGAAAATTGGTCGGAAGCTCGCAGAAAAAATGCCGAATATTATTATGAAAAAATGAAGAATATTCCGGCAATCCAACTTCCGGTTATTCATAAAAAAGCAAAAACAATTTATAATCAATTTACTTTAATCGTTGAAAATCGTGACGGATTGCTTTCTTATTTAAAAGAAAATGAAATCGGTTGCGCAATTTATTATCCGAAACCACTTCATATTCAAGAGTGTTTTTCTTATTTGAATTATAAAGAAGGAGATTTACCGGTTGCGGAGAGATTGGCAAAAAAAGTAATTTCGATACCTATTTTCTCGGAATTAACTACGGAACAACAGGATTATGTTATTTCGAAAATAGAAGAATTTTATAAATAAATTGGGGTAAAAATTATGAACATTATTGTTTGCATTAAACAGGTTCCGGATACGACGGAAATTAAAATCGATCCGAAAACAAACACCCTAATCAGAGAAGGGGTAGAAAGTATTATTAATCCGTTTGATTTGTATGCTATCGAAGAAGCAATTCGCTTAAAAGAACAACATGGCGGAAAAGTAACCGTTCTCAGTATGGGACCGCCTCAAGCGGAAAGCGCTCTCAGAGAAGCAATTGCCATCGGTGCCGATGAGATGATATTACTATCGGATAGAAAATTTGCGGGAGCCGATACTCTTGCAACCAGTTACACTCTTTCCGGAGCTGTTAAAAAAATCGGAGATTATGATCTTTTGCTGTTTGGTCAGCAAGCGATTGACGGAGATACGGCGCAAGTTGGTCCCGGAGTAGCCGCCTTTCTTCAAATTCCGCAGACATGTTTCGTGAGAAAAATCGAAAAAGTTGAAGATAATAAGATTACGGTTCAAAGATTGATGGAAGACGGATATGATAGAATTGAAATGGAACTTCCGGCGGCAATAACCGTGGTAAAAGAGATCAATACTCCTCGCCTTCCTTCTTTGCGCGGAAAAAGAAATGCCAAAAAAGCGGAATTGATTATTTGGAATGCCGATGATCTTGGCTTTGACGAAAACGAAATCGGATTGAACGGTTCCCCGACTCAGGTAATTAAAATTTTCTCGCCGGAGTTAAAAAAAGAGGGAGAAAAATATGAATTACCCTCGGAAGAACTTGCCGAAATTTTATATAAGAAATTAAAAGAGTTGGGAAGATAATTCCCAACTTTTCTTTTATTAACAATGATTAATTATCCTCAAATTAATCCCACCATTGTAAAATTAGGATTTTTGGAGATTCGCTGGTACGGGTTGTTTTACATTATCAGTTTTGTTCTCGGTTATATTTTTCTCAAACGGTTTTACGCTTTCAAAAAGATAAAAATCGACAAGGAACAATACGACAATTTATTGTTTTACATAATGTTAGGTGTTATTATTGGCGGAAGACTCGGCTACGTTTTATTTTATAAACCTCTTTTTTATTTAACGCATCCGCTTCATATTTTTGCCGTTTGGGAAGGTGGAATGTCTTTTCACGGCGGTGCCCTGGGCGTTATTATTTTCGGATTGATATTTTGCAAAAAATATAATTTTAACTTCTATCAACTTGCCGACCCGACTATGCCGCTGGTGGCAATCGGATTGGGTTTGGGAAGACTCGGAAATTTCATCAATGCCGAACTTTACGGAAGAGTAACCAAAGTTCCTTGGGCAATGATTTTTCCGACCGATCCGGAAGGACTTCCGCGTCATCCTTCTCAACTTTATGAATCTTTCCTGGAAGGATTTGTTTTATTTTTGCTTTCTTATTTTATTTTACGGAAAAGCAAAAGAGAAGGAACGGTTTTTTGGGCTTTTATCGGACTTTACGGAATTTTCAGATTTTTCCTGGAATTTTTCCGAGAACCGGATTCGTTTCTCGGTTATCTCATCGGATTTCTAACGATGGGACAAATTCTCAGTTCTTTTATGATTTTTGCCAGTATCATTGCTCTCGTGGTTTTACACACGAAAAAAAATGAAAATTAGCGCATTTTTTTTCAAACTTTTGATTTTGTTTTTATTTGCGGGTTGTGCCCTCGGAGGTAAATTTACCGACTTTCAGAAAGAAAAAATGCTTCGGGAACAGCTTCTCAAATGGGAACATTTTCGTCTGGACGGCATAATCGAAATGAATTACAAAAGCTTTTCGTTTCGCAAAAATATTACCGTTAGGAAAAATTCTGCGGCTATCAGATTTGATATTTACGATTCGGGTATTTTGGGATTGCATCCCACTCCTTTTATTTCTGCGTATGTTGACAGCGTTGTGATTATCAAAATGTCCGGCAAAAGTGAAATTACAAGATTAAACTTTGATGAAAAAGATAATCAATTTTTATTTCTGAATTATCTGAATCCGGATTTAATCTTAGTACATAAATCGGAAATTTTTAGAACAGGTAAAGTTACGATAGGAGAAGTTACCTGTTTTTTCTCGGAAAAAATGGAATTGGAAAAAATATCTTCGGCAGATGTTAGCGTAAATTTTGTGTATGATAATTTTCGAAATCCACTTACTATTTCTTTGTATTTTAAAAATGAGAAAATTGCCGAAATTCAGGTAGATAAAATTAATTATGAAATGCCCGAAATTGAAGCTATAAAAAGTAAGGAACAGCGATGATAGAAAGATATACGCGTCCCGAAATGGCTAAAATTTGGAGTCGGCAAAATCGATTTCAATGCATGTTGGATGTGGAAATTGCGGCTTGTAAAGCAATGAACAAATCGGGAATTATTCCGGATGACGATCTAAAATCAATCGAAGAAAATGCCGATTTCGATGTGGAAAGAATTCTGGAAATAGAAAAAACTACCAAACACGATGTGATTGCATTTTTAACCAATGTGGCGGAATATGTCGGTTCCGCTTCCAGATGGATTCATTTCGGAATGACTTCTTCCGATGTGTTGGATACAGCCACTTCCGATCGGTCAAATTTCCGGCGCCGTCGGTAATTATGCTCATCTGAGTCCGGAAATAGAGAAACTTACTTGCGATTATCTCGGTTTGAAGCCGGTTAATATTTCCACTCAAATTATTCAACGCGATAGAATTGCCGAATATATGAATGTGTTAGCCGTTATCGGTTCCACAATTGAAAAAATTGCTTTGGAAATCAGGCATTTGCAAAGAACCGAAGTGCTGGAAGTTGAAGAAAATTTTTCAAAAGGACAAAAAGGTTCTTCCGCGATGCCGCATAAACGCAATCCGGTGGTTTCCGAACAAATGTGTGGTTTGGCTCGGCTTCTTCGTTCAAATGCTCTGGCGGCTTTGGAAAATAATGCACTTTGGCATGAACGAGATATCAGCCACTCTTCCGTAGAAAGAATTATTTTGCCGGATTCTACCATATTGATTAATTATATGTTGAATAAAATGATTGTCTTAATTGAAAATTTGTTGGTATATCCTGAAAATATGAAGAAAAATTTGGAATTGACAAACGGATTGATTTTTTCTCAAACCTTGCTGTTGGAATTGGCAAAAAAAGGAATTTCGCGCGAAAAAGCTTATGAAATAGTGCAAAGGAATGCAATGATTTGTTGGCGAACAAAGCAACTTTTCCGAGATTTAATTGCAAATGACGAAGAAATTATCGAATATTTTTCTCCGGAAGAGTTGGAAGAAATTTTTTCCTATGAAAGATTCACGAAAAACATTGATTATATTTTTCAGAGAACCGGATTGTAAAAATGAATGAAGAATTTACGCCGATTTCTTTTCTGATGCTGGTTCAGAAAGCAAAATTGCGAGCCGCAGCCGCACCGATTTTACTGGTTTTAATCGGGCTGGGATTGTCGGTTTATACTCCTTTTTTGTACGCAAAATATATTTCTCTTTTCGGTTTGCTTTTGTATTTTATCACAATCTCGCGGTTTCGTATTCGCAAAAGAATTTCTTCCGAAATTGAGATGCAAACCGTTTATTCACCGATAAACGGAACTATTTCCGATACTTATGAAAATGATGCAAAAATTACGATAACCATCCGAAAGGGCTTTTTCCAACCGGCCGAAATAAGATGTCCTTCCGCCGATAAAAATGTGGAAGTTTCTTTTGAAAAAGGTAAAATAACTTGGTTTGAACGCTCGACTGCTCAACCCAAAAAAATGAATGGCATTGTTCCCGTTTCCGCCATTTGCAAATGTTCTTTTCCGAAAGAGTATAAATTGCAAGTGCAAAAAGGAAACAAAGTTGTTGCCGGAGAATCGAAAATTGCCGCAAAAGTATAATTTGAAATATATTATTCCCAATTTGTTTACGGCTTTCAGCCTGATTTGCGGAATGATTGCCTTGCAATTTGTATTTGAAGAAAGATTTGTGATGGCTTCTTGGTTGATAGCCGCTTCGATGATTTTTGACGGTTTGGACGGGAAAATTGCCAGATTATTGAAAGCAAGCAGTAAGTTCGGTTCTCAATTCGATACTCTGTCCGATTTTTTTGTTTTCGGAGTTGTGCCGGCGTTTTTGGTTTATCGGGGAGCTCTCAATCATCTAAAAATTATCGGTATGCTGATTTCCGTTTTGTATGTTTTTGCCGGCGGGTACCGTTTGGTGAGATTCACTCTGAAAAATACCGACATTAACAGCAAACATCCTTTTACCGGTCTTCCGATTCCGGCAGCCGCTTCGCTGATTGCTTCTTATTTCATCATTAATTATTATTTTTGGAACGAGATTCATTCTTACAATATCTTGCTGGCAATTGTGATTTTTTCTTCTATTTTAATGGTTAGCAAAGTTGAATATTTGCCGATTGAAAAAAAATCCAAAATGACGAAAGAGAGTAAATTTTTCCTTGTTTTGGCTATTATCAGTTTGGCGCTTGCCGTTAAATATTCCTACTTAATTTTTAGCGGTTGGGTTTTGATGTATATTTTTTACGGGATTGTCCGATATTTGATTTTGTTGGCAAAAAAAGGATGAAATATTTTTCCGATTTTATTAACATAGTTTTCCCAAAGTACTGTTTGAATTGTCACTCTCGCCTTCGTAAAACAGAAATCGTGTTATGCACAAATTGTGCCGATTCGCTGAAATTTATCGGGCAAAAAGTTTGTCCCAAGTGTGGCTCTTTTTTGTTTGAAAAAACATCTCATAATTGTGATTTTGCTTTTGATGCGGCTCGTTCTGTTTTTCAATTCGATGAAACATTGCGAAATCTGATACATCATTTCAAATATGAAGAGATGAAAAAGTTGGGAGAATTTTTGGGGAAGTATGCCGCCGATTTTTTGGAAAAGGAACATTTTGCTGCGGCGGATATAATTGCTCCCGTGCCTCTTCATAAAGTAAAAAAAAGAGCTCGCGGTTTCAATCAATCTGAAATTCTCACGCGACACATTGCTAAAATAATAGATTGCGAACACATTCCCGAATTGATTCAAAGGAAAAAATTTACCCAAACCCAGACTAAGCTTTCCAGACAACAACGAGAAAAAAATGTCAAAGATGCTTTTAATGTTAATGCGAAATATGAAGTAACAAATCGCAAAATTCTTCTTGTCGACGATGTCTTTACTACCGGTTCTACGGTAAATTCCATCAGTAAAGTTTTGAAAGAAGCGGGAGCTTCGAAAATATTTGTTTTGACAATTGCCCGAGCTTGAAAAAAAGGTGCGAAATGATAGTTGAAATTAAAGAAGAAAGAGCTTTGGAATTAATCGAAAAGATTTCCAAATTCATTGTGGAAAGGAAAATGGCTTCTCCGGCTATTTTGGCAATAGAATCCTTGCGTCCTCTCAATTTTATTGCCAGCCAATTGATGTATTTTTTGTCTCCCTTTGCAGAAATTATTTTTAATCCGAAAGAATATCAGGAATTTGCGGCGTTAATAGAAAACGATGACTATATAAAAATTTTGTTAAAACGGTTAGATGAATTGGATGATGAGATGTATGCGGAGGAGAGAAAACACAAAAAATTACTCCGTAAAAGAAGACGGAACAAAAGCAAACAATTTATTCGTAACCTCTTCAAATTTAAGAAGAAAGGAGAAAACAAACGAAATGTTTGACAAAATATTATCAGCTAAATTTATTACTTCACAGGGGAAAATAATGAGTGTGTATTATTGGCTGATAAGAGAAGATTTCAGTGATTCAATGCAAATAAATTCAAAGCATTTACCGACCGGTAAATGCTTTTTTTATTTGAAGGAACAGCAAAAATGAATATTGATAAAATAATAGAATTAAGTTTGGAAGAAGATTTATGGTATGGAGATGTTACTACCGATAATTTAGGAATAGAAAACGAAATTTCAAAAGCTTATTTTTTGGCAAAAGAAAACGGTGTTTTGGCGGGAATTCAAATTGCCGAAAAGGTTTTCAAAAAGGTTGATGCGTCAATTGGTTTCAGAGCATTAAAAAAAGATGGAGACAAACTTTCGGCAGGAGATAGAATAGCGGAAATTTCGGGAAAATCGGCTTCCCTTCTGAAAGCGGAACGGGTAGCATTAAATTTTTTGCAAAGAATGAGTGGAATCGCTACCTTAACAAACAAATTTGTGGAGCGAATAGCTCCGTTTAAAGCAAAACTTTTGGATACTCGCAAAACAACACCCGGTTTGCGTGAATTCGAGAAATACGCGGTTCGGGTTGGTGGCGGTTATAATCACCGATTCGGACTTTTTGACATGGTTATGTTGAAAGAAAATCATATTCGAGCGGTCGGTTCCATTTCCGAAGCTGTAAACAGGATTAAAAACAGCACATATTCATATAAAATAGAAGTGGAAGTGACTAATCTGGAAGAATTGGAAGAAGCGGTAAAATGTAAGGTGGATAGGATTATGCTGGATAATATGTCGTTTTCGGAAATGCGAAAAGCGGTGGAAAAATATTCCGGAAAAGTGGAATTGGAGGCTTCCGGAAATGTAACTTTGGAAACCGTCGGCAAGATTGCGGAAACGGGAGTTGATTTCATATCCAGCGGCTCTTTGACGCATTCCTACAAATCGTTTGATATAAGCCTTCTATTTGAGGAGAGAAAATGAATCAGCAACTGGAATTATTGATTAAAATGCAAAAATGCGACGATATTATCGGCGAGAAAGAAAAATTGAAAAAAAAGTTACCCGAAGAATTAAACAGCCTGAAAGAAAATTTGAAAAAAGCCGTTCAGGAAGTTGAAGAAAGCAAAAAATTGTTGGAAGAAAATCTGAAAGCTCAGAATTTGAAAGAGATGGACATCAGAGAAAACAAAGATAAAATAGCAAAATATAAGAATCAATTGTTAACCATCAAAACCAACAAGGAATACAAGGCTTTAAACAGTGAAATAAGCCATTTGGAAGCGGAAAATTCCCAAATAGACGATGAATTAATCGAGCTAATGGAAGAAGAATCTCAACTGCGGAAACAATTGAAAGAACGCGAAGAAGTTAAAAAAACGGCGGAAGATAACCTCAAAGCAAATGAGGATAAACTGAATAAAAAAATCGAGTCGGTTACGGCGGAAATAGAAAAGGTGCGAGAAGAGAGAAATTCATACGCAAAAAATTTACCGCGAAGCATTATCAAGCGTTATGCAGCTTTGATAAAACATAAAAACAGAAAAGCGGTTGTTTTTAATGAAAATAACGCTTGTAGCGGTTGCGGATTTCAGATCAGACCGCAACTCGTAATAGAAATTAACGAGGGAAACCGAATTATCAGTTGTGAAAATTGCGGAAGAATACTTGTCGCAAAACCAAAAACGGATTAATTTATAAATGTCAAAGAAGATAAAATGTCTGCTCCGCGTTCGTAAAGAATGCGGAGAGGAAAGTCCGAACACCGAAGGGCAGGATACTTCCTAACGGGAAGTCTCGGCGACGAGGAGAAAGCTCCACAGAAAACAGACTACCTTGGGTTTTCTAGGAATTTTTTCCGAGAGAAACTCAGGGAAAAGGTGAAAAGGCGGTGTAAGAGACCACCGGTTTTCGGTGTGAACCGAAAAGCCAGGAAAGCCTTATCCGGTGCAATGCCAAATAGGAGAACTGGTTTGCCCGACCAAAATGTTCTCGGGTAGGCAGCTAAAATCGGTTCGCAAAAGGCGAATCTCAGTAGAGAATAGCGATATCCGATTCAGAGAAATAGACATTAAATTGCCTGTTAAGCAATTTACAGAATTCGGCTTATTATCTTCTTTGACGCAAATTTATTTTTTGAAAAAAGATTAAGGAAAATAGATGCATAAAAGATGGAATATTGCCGAACCGCTGAATGAAGTTCAGCTTGCTTTAATGCAAAAAATAAGTTCGGAAATCAAATGTCCGGATCTGATTGCCGAATTGCTTGTCCGAAAAGGTTTAACCAATATAGACGAAATTAATAAATTCTTTCACCCCGACCTTTCCGATTCTCATGATCCGTTCCTGTTTAGAGATATGGAAAAAGCAACCGAAAGGATTATTAAGGCAATTAAAGATAAAGAAAAAATAACCATTTACGGCGATTATGATGTGGATGGAACAACTTCTACCGCACTTCTTTTTCTGGGATTGAAAAAGGTGGGTGCCATCATAGATTTTTATATTCCGCATCGAATGATTGACGGTTACGGATTGTCTTTGAGCGGCGTGGAACAGTTAAAAGAACGAGGCACTAATTTGATTATCAGCGTTGATTGCGGAATTAATGCTTTGGAAGAAGTGGATGAAATCAATGAATTGGGAATGGATATCATCATTACCGATCATCACAATCCGCAAGAAATTTTACCGAACGCTTATGCGATAATCAATCCCAAAGTGAAAGATGAAACTTATCCTTATGATAAACTTGCCGGCGTAGGAGTTGCGTACAAATTGCTTATTGCCGTTTATCACAAACTAAATCTTGATTCAAACGAGCTTGTGAATAAATATATTGATTTGGTTGCTCTCGGAACAATTGCGGATATTGTTCCGCTTACGGGAGAAAACAGAATTTTTGCCAGCATCGGCTTGGAACGATTGATTCATAAAAAGAATATCGGTTTGAATGCTCTGATAAACATTGCGGGACTTTCTCAGAAAAAATTGAATTCCAGCGATATTGTTTTTGGAATTGCGCCGCGATTAAACGCCGCCGGCAGAATGGGAAGCGCTCTGCGTGCCGTGGAACTTTTGGTGGCAACGGACGAAGAAAAAAGCCAGGAACTTGCCGAAATTATCGAACGGGAAAATTCTTTGCGTCAACAAATTGACCAGCGAACTTTTGAAGAAGCTTGTGAAATCATTGAAAAAAAATACAAAGATTTTGATAACACTTTTTGCATCGTTGTTTCATCCGACGATTGGCATCCGGGAGTGATTGGAATCGTGGCTTCCAAGTTAGTGGAAAAATATTATCGTCCCGCTATTATGATTTCTTTCAAAGACGGAATGGGAAGCGGTTCAGGTAGGAGTATTCCCGATTTTGATTTGTTTGAAGCATTGGATAATGTGAGCAACTGTTTGGTTACTTTCGGCGGTCATAAATATGCAGCCGGACTTTCCATTCTAATGGAATATGTGGATAGTTTTGAGAATAGATTACAAAAATTTGCCAAATCGCACATCACTTCCGAACAGTTAATTCCCGCTCTGAATATCGATATGAAATTGGAATTATACGATATTAACGATCATCTTTTGGAATGGCTCAATATGTTTGCTCCGTTTGGTCCGAGCAATATGAAACCAACTTTTTACACGGAAAAGGTAATGGTAGTCGGTTTTCCGTATAATGTCGGCAAAAATCATCTTAAACTAAAAGTAATGAAAGACGGTTGCGTTCTCGATCTCATCGGTTTTAATTTGGGCGATTTTCTTCCTTTTCTGAAAAAAGGTTCTTACATAAATATTGCCTATTCTCTCGAATTTAACAAATGGCAAGGCAGAACAACCATTCAAGGCAAACTGAAGGATATTGTTTGTCTGAAATAATTATGAAGCGATTAAAATTATTTTTTGTTTTTTCAGTTAGCGCTTTGGTTTTTGCTTGTGCCGTTTTAGTTCAAGAAAACAACCGAAATACAATTCCCCGAAAGTTAAACATAAAATATGAAATTGTTCCTTCCTTTGTTCCTCAAAAATGTTGTTTTTCTCCGAAAGAGGAGACAGTTTTCCTTTGGGAAAAAAATTCTTAAAAATTTGATACGGAAGGAAGATTGATAACGGATTTTGAATTTCTTAGTTTGTCCACTCCCACACTTTTTGATGTTTCCGCAGATGAAACATTCTATATCTATGATGATAACCGTAAGGAAATCGTTGTTCTCAGCAGTTTAACGGGAGAGGAATCTTTTGCGTTCGGCAGATTTGTTTTTGCGAATCCTACTCAATTAACCGTTTCGCGGAATTATGTGACCGTTTATGAAAAAGATGAGAATATTTCCCATGTTTTTAATATTCTCGGACAATTTGAAGAAGATATTGAGGGAAATGTTCAGTTTGAAGAAAATCAGCGCTTTGTTTTGAAAAAATTTTATTTCGAGAGTTTTGTTGGCAAAAAGAAATTTGCGGTTGCTCCTTATTCGTGGAACGATTTTCTAATAAAAAACGGATATTTTGTTTTATCTTCCGACGAGAAAGTTTTAATTGCCGAAATGGAATATGAAAAAAGATAATTTTTTTAGCAGATCATATTTGATTAAACCGTTTTTATCGGCTTTGATGCTCGGTTTATCGCGATTGCCGCTTCATCTCGGATTTCTGGTTTTTTTCGGTTTTATTCCGTTGCTGTCCTTTTTTGCGGAGAAACCTTCCGTTAAGAGAACGATTTTTGCGGCTTTAACCTTTAGCACGGTTTATACGGCGGTAACTTTACATTGGATTTCACTTGTTACCGTTGGCGGTTTTTTGGGAATGTTTATCCTTTTCGGATTGTATTTTTCCATTCTTTTTGTTTTGATAAATGTTGTACAGAAAAAATTGCCGAAAATGCGGTTTCCGATTTTCGTAACTTTTTGGATGTCTTTTGAATATTTGCAGAATTTTGGGGAATTTCGTTTTCCCTGGTTTGATGTCGGTTATTCGCTTTCCGATTTTCTCGTTTTGCTTCAGCTTGCCGATATCGGAGGAATTTATCTGCTATCTGTTTTAATTATCACCGCAAATATTTTAATCTATCGAGCAAGCGTTCATCCGAAAAAAAACATATTAATCCTTTTTATTTTGTCGGGAATTTGGTTCGGTTATGGAATTTGGCGGTTACAAACGCTTGATTTGGAACAAAGAAAAGAAAAAGTTGCTATCGTCCAAGTAAGCATTCCTCAGCATTTGAAATGGAAAAAAAGTTATGTGGATACAACTCTCGCGCTTTATTCGGAATACACAAAAAAAGCGGCGGAAGAAAAGCCAAAACTTGTGATTTTGCCCGAATCCGCAATTCCCGCTTATGTCGAAAAACAAACGGGTTACAAGAATTTCGTAAAAAATCTGGCGCGTGAGAATCATACGAATATCTTTTTGGGATTTCCGCATTATGAAACGGCAAAACCACCTTATCCGTTCAGATTCAAATTTTATAACGCCGCTACCGAAGTGGATTCCACCGGTAAATTCCTTCCTTTGTATTACAAAAATATTCTTGTTCCGTTTGGGGAAAGAATTCCGTTTTTAAAGGTTTTTCCATTTCTTTGGAAATTGAATTTCGGACAAGCAAACTGGGAATATGGGAAGAAGCAGGCATTTTATGAAATCAACGGATTAAAATTTTCTCCTCTCATCTGTTTTGAAATCGCTTTTCCTGAACTAACTGCGAGAATGGTTCGTCATAATGTGGATTTTATCGTAAATATAACTAATGATGCTTGGTTTAAGAAATCTGCGGGAACTTATCAACATGCGATGATGACAAAGTTTCGGGCGGTGGAGACGAGAAAGCAAATTTTTCGCGCGGCAAATACCGGATATTCGCTAATTATTTCTCCGACCGGTAAAATTTTGAAGAAAATAGGATTATATGAAAAAAATATAATCTCCGATAACATTCTGATTTGCGAAAAAAAATCCGTCTTTACAAAATATCTTTATCGATTTCCTTTGGTCTTTGTTTTGGGAGCGGGATTTTTTGTGGTAATATTTTTTTTGAAAATTTGGATGATCAGATGAAAGCAATTGGTTCGAGACGAGAGAAAAATTTGTAAATAGTTATGAAAAAATATTATTATACGATTGGTGAAGTTTGTAACTTGTTAGGTTTGAAACCGCATGTACTTCGCTATTGGGAAAAAGAATTTCCGCAACTTCATCCCAAGAAATCGAAAAGCCCGAACCAAAGAGGAAATTATTAAAAAACTAAAGGCAATAAAAGAATTGCTGACACGCCGTTAACAAATCTTAAATTGAAAATATTTTAAAATTCAATTCCCTTTCTTGCTTGCACTCCTTTTTGGAAATAATGTTTAATTTCTCTCATTTCCGTAACGAGGTCTGCTTTTTCAATCGCTTCTTTCGACGCATATCGTCCGGTCATTACGATTTCGGCATCACTTTTGAGTTCCATCAAATAAAATTGTTTTTCCTTTGGTAAAAGTTTCCAGGCAATCGCCACATTAATTTCATCGATTACCACCAAATCGTATTTGTTCGATTTGATAACTTGTTCCGCTTTTTGGTAAGCTTTTTCCGCTTCCTCGAAATCTATTTTTGCCGGATTTTCCGGGTCGATTAGCTTGTCTGTTCCGAATTGAAAAATATCAATATTTCTCTGTTGCGACAAAAATTTTATCTCACCGTAAGCAAAATTCTTTTTCATAAATTGGATTAAACAAACCCTTTTTTGGTTTCCCAGAGCGCGAATTATCAAACCGAGCGCAGCGGTCGTTTTCCCTTTTCCGTTACCTGTATAAATATGAATCATTGAAAATACCTCTTTCACTTTTTTTTATCGCTCGGAAAGTACGATAATTCTGTCAATAAAGTTCTGAAAATAAAGAAAAATATTAAGCAAGTTAATTTGAAAAAATTGACAGCCGGGGAAAGAGATTTCTTTTTAAACAAAAAAGTTCGGAGTTTTCCGAAAAGATAAATAATAAATTAAAAATACAAGGAGAAAAAGATGAGAATTATTGAAATCGAAAGAGGAATTTACATTAATATCGACAATGTTTTCAAAATCGAATTAGTTCGAATCGAAAAGAGCGAAAAATGTTATTGGAAATTTTACAGTGCCGATGAAAACAATTATGCCATCAGCAAAGAATTCGACGATGTTTCGGAAGCGAGAGAATGGCTTTCCATGCAATCCATGAGAGCAATTTTTGATTGATTTCGGTGGAATCGACAAAATTATTAAAAGTAATTTCATCAACGGAATAACATTGTTCACAAATTGCCGGACCGAGTTTTACAAAGATATTTTTCGGTTGGCAATGGAAATCGATTATCATTGATTTTAGTGTATTTGAAATAATGTTTTTTCGGGTTCCCTCTCTGCCGGAATGCACTGCGGCAATGATTTTTTTTACCTGATCAAACATAAGTATCGGAACGCAATCCGCCGATTTAACAGCTAAAAAGATATTGTTTTCGTCTGTTATCAATGCATCGGCAAAAGGAATTTCTTTTGAATCGATTCCCGCTCCTACATTATTTTTTTGAACTATACGAACAAGATTGCTGTGCGTTTGTTCAGCCAAGATAATTCTATTGGTGTAAATCGCAAATCTTCCCAATTGTATTTTCTCATTATTTTTTAATGATGAAAGAGATAAATTTTTATCACCAAACCAATAGAATATTTTCGAAAGATTTGTTTTTGTCATATACTTGAAATTTTATCTTTTCCGCAAACTTTTAATCAATTTTTCCAATCCGTAAGCAAGCGGATTTCCGATTAATTTTGCCTGTTCCATCATTTTTTCTTTTTTCAAAGGATTGATGGGTTCGTTCCAAAGCCATTTTTCCGATAGCCGCATAAATTTTTTCAATCATATGGGCGGTAATATTTTTTGCGGAACCGAAAACAAATTGCGGTGAAGGATAAATATCTCGTTCCGATTTTATGTAAGTTAACTTACAATAATTTTCGGTGATATAGGAAATTCTGGTGAGAAGCGCGGCATTTACAAAACCGTCTGCAATTGAGGCTAATATCTTATCTATGAAAGGAATGGATTTCATTCCTTCGGTGGCAAATTTGGAGAAGATTTCCTGCGTGGCATATTCGATTCCTTCCGAACCTCCGATTGCCATTGAAAAGTAAATTTTTTTCCCGATTGTTATTAAATCGCGATTGGAAACTCTCCCTTCGTATAAAAGAAAAATTTCTTTAATATGATTGATGCCGGCGGAAAGGATTAGAACGGCATCCAAAAAGCCGTTTTGCGCGATGCTGGTACTGTAAAAAAGTTGTGAAACATGTTTTTTCCTAATTTTCGCGGCTTCTTTTTCCAAAATTTTTATGATTCTGTCATAATTTTCTTTCGTGTTTTCCAATCCGGAAAAATCAAAATTAATGCTTTGAAGATATTTATTTTTGCGAAACATTTCCATTCTTTTGGCAATAAGAAAACTTTCTTTGCTTTTGTCTGTAGTTGGTCCCGGATTTTTGGGAATTTTAAAGATGTTGATTATCGGAATAATCACGAAGTAAACAAAAATTCCGGCAAAAACAATTGACAATTTAATGCCTTCGATTAAATTGTCTTTGGAATTGAAAAAAATGATTAAAAATTGAGGAGAAGCGAGGGCTTACGAAATGAAAAAAAATGAAATCAGACAGGAAAAGGTTTTTGCGCATTTGGTTGAAGAATACATTCAAACCTCTGAGCCTGTATCTTCCAAACTGATTTGCGAGAAATATGTTTCTAACGCCAGTCCCGCTACGATTCGCATCGATTTGAATAAGCTGGAAAAATGTAATTGGATTTATCAGCCATATACTTCCGCCGGCAGGATTCCGACAATTCAAGGTTATCGCGAATATTTAAAAATCATTTCTCCTCAATTAGCAAAATTAAAATATGACAAACAGGATTTGCTCAGAAGCATTCTTATAAAATTCTATAAAGATATTCCGATGGCAATGCATTATATAATGCAGCTTTTGGCAAAAGAAACCGAACAATTGAGTTTCGTTGCCGAGCCGGAAATTTCTTACGGTTATCTGGAAAAATTGGACGCTTTTAAAATTTCCGAAGATAAACTGCTTTTTGTGGTCAGTCTGGATTCCGGTCTGGATAAAACCGTGATTTTGAAATCGGAACAAGGATTTACGGAACAACAACTGAAAATCATCGTGAAATATGTAAACGACGAATTGGTGGGCGAACGCATTTACGATATTCAAAATCGCGTTTTGGATGAAATCGCGGAAAAAATCACGGATGACAACAAAATTCTCAAACTTTTTTTGGATGAACTTCAAAATGCGTTTGCTCAAATCAGCAGTTATTTCATTCACTTCGACGGCAGTATCGGTTTTTTGGAGCAACCGGAATTCGATGATAAAAAAGCAATCTTGAATTTTCTCGGTTTCATTCAACAGCAAGATTACTTCGTTAACTTGATGAAAAAATTCGGAAAAAACAACAAGGCGTATCATGTGTTGTTGGGTGAAGACTTGGGAAAACATGAACTTTCCGATTATGCGCTTATTTATTCCAAATATGAAATTTTCGGAATTCCGGGTTATTTGGGAGTAATCGGACCTGTTAGAATGGATTACAAAAGATACATTCCCATAATCCGTGATGTTTCCGAAGTAATTACCAAAACAACAAAAAAAGGAATGGTGGTATTGAAAAATGAGTGAAAAAATAAAAGATAAAAAAAGGAAAGAAAAAACGGCTCACGCCAAAGTTTCCGAGAAAAGGAAAACGAAAAACTGAGAGACAAATATTTGCGTACGGTGGCGGAATTTGAAAATTTCAGACGCCGCTCTTTGGAAGAAAAATCTTCCTGGATTAAAAACGCCACTCAACGATTGGTTTTGGAAATCTGTAATGTTCTGGATAATTTCGAAAGAGCTCTTCATTCCGAAATGAAAGATGCAAACGGCGAATCTTTCAAAAAGGGCGTGGAAATGATTTATCAGCAACTTGAAGATGTTTTGAAAAAGGAAGGCGTGCAAAAAATCGATGCTCTTGAAAAAGATTTTGATCCTAATTTTCACGAAGCTTTGGCACATATTCCTTCCGAATTGGAAGAAAATAAAGTTGCCGCAATTATTCAAAACGGCTATTTGATGAATGATAAAGTTATTCGTCCTGCGCGGTCCGAATTGGAAGAAAATAAAGTTGCCGCAATTATTCAAAACGGCTATTTGATGAATGATAAAGTTATTCAAAAAAAATAATAGATAATAGGAGGATAAAATGGGAAAAATAATAGGAATTGATTTGGGAACAACCAATTCGTGCGTAGCAGTGATGGAAGGCGGAAAACCGGTCGTCATTCAGAATGCGGAAGGTTCGAGAACTACTCCGTCCGTCGTTGCTTTTACCAAGGATAAAGAAAGATTGGTGGGACAACTCGCCAAAAGACAAGCTGTCACCAATCCCAAAAACACAATTTATTCCATCAAAAGATTTATGGGAAGACAACTCAATGAAGTTGCTTCAGAAATAGAAAATGTTACTTATCAGGTAAAGGGCGGAAAATACGGTGAAGTGCTTGTTCATATTGATGTGGAAAACAAAGATTTTACTCCGCAGGAAATCTCCGCAATGGTTCTTACCAAAATGAAAGAAACTGCGGAAGCTCATCTCGGCACAAAAGTTACGGAAGCCGTGATAACGGTTCCCGCATATTTCAATGATGCGCAAAGACAGGCAACCAAAGACGCCGGAAGAATCGCCGGTTTGGAAGTGAAACGAATCATTAACGAACCGACTGCGGCGGCTCTTGCCTACGGTTTGGAAAGTAAAAAAGAGGAAAAAGTCGCAGTGTATGACTTAGGTGGCGGAACTTTCGATATTTCCATTCTGGAAGTTGCCGAAGGCGTAGTTGAAGTCCTTTCCACGAACGGAGATACACATCTCGGCGGAGATGATTTCGACAAAAAAATCATGGATTGGATTCTTGAAAAATTCAAAAATCAGGAAGGAGTCGATCTTTCCAAAGACCCGATGGCAATGCAAAGAATTAAAGAAGCCGCCGAAAAAGCCAAAATCGAATTATCGGGAACTCAAACGACAAATATCAATCTTCCGTTTATAACGGCAGATGCTTCCGGTCCGAAACACTTGAACCTGGATTTAACGCGTTCGGAATTCAACAAAATGACCGCCGAACTTATCGAGCGCTCGATTCAACCGTGCAAACTCGCTTTGCAGGATGCCAAACTTTCCGTAAATGATATTGACGAAGTGATTTTGGTGGGCGGAAGCACCAGAATTCCCGCAGTTAAAGAAGCTGTGGAAAAATTCTTCGGCAAAAAACCCAATCAAAGCGTAAATCCCGATGAAGTGGTTGCAGTCGGCGCCGCAATTCAGGGCGGAATTCTTTCCGGCGACGAAAGCTTGAACGATATTCTGCTTTTGGATGTAACTCCGCTTTCCTTGGGAATCGAAACATTAGGTGGCGTAATGACAAAACTAATCGAACGAAACACGACCATTCCGACTAAAAAAAGCCAGATTTTCTCAACCGCTACGGATAATCAGAATGCCGTTTCCATCCATGTTCTTCAGGGAGAACGAACGATGGCGGCGGACAATCGAACGCTTGGAAAATTTGATCTCGTGGGAATTCCGGCCGCTCCGCGAGGAGTCCCGCAAATTGAAGTTACATTCGATATTGACGCCAACGGCATCTTGCATGTTTCCGCCAAAGACAAAGGTACCGGAAAAGAACAATCTATCAAGATTGAAAGAACCGGCGCTTTGAGCGAAGAGGAAATCGAAAGAATGGTCAAAGACGCCGAAGCTCACGCCGAAGAAGATAAGCGTCAGAAAGAAACCGTCGCCGCCCGCAATGAGTTGGACACTCTCATTTTCTCAACCGAGAAAAGCCTGAACGAATACGGCGATAAACTTTCTCCCGAAGAAAAGAAAAACATCGAAGACGCTTTGAAAGAAGCAAAAGAAAAATTGGAGAAAGGAAAAACCAAAGAAGAATTTGACGCCGCCAAAGAAGAATTGGCCAAAAAAGCTCAAAAAATCGGTGAAATTGTTTACGCCGAAACCCAAAAAGCGCAAGCCGGCGCAAATCCGAATATGGATAACGCGGGCTTCGATCCGAACAAAATGGGCCAACAGGAACAACCTCAACAGGAACCTGAAAACGAAGATAAAAACGAAGGACCTGTCGATGCCGATTTTGAAGTGGTTGACGATGACAAATAATCGGTTCTGCCGATTGTAATGAAATTATCCGAATAAAACTTGAATCAAGTGTGTTGTCAAACCGCTTGATTTAAGTTTTTCGGTTTAAAATAAAATATTTATCGAAAGGCCGAACCTAAAATTAAGGTTTTTGGTCTGAGATGTAAGGAAAAAAGATGGCAAAAAGAGATTATTATGAAATTCTCGGTGTCGACAGAAACGCGACGGATGCCGAAATAAAGAAGGCGTATCGCAAATTGGCGATGAAATATCATCCCGATAAAAACAAAGGGAACAAAGAAGCCGAAGAAAAATTTAAGGAAGCATCCGAAGCGTATGAAGTGCTTAGCGATAAAGAAAAACGGCAAAAATATGATCAATTCGGACATGCCGGACTGGAAGGAGCTTTCAGCAGCGGTGGATTTAGTTGGAGCGATTTTTCCCATGCCAGCGATTTCGAAGACATTTTCGGCGGTTTGGGCGGAATCTTCGACAGTATTTTCGGCGGTTTCGGCGGCAGAAGAACAAGCAGACGCAGAAGCAGTCGCGGAGAAGATTTGCAAATTTCTCTTTCACTCACTTTGGAAGAAATAGCCAAAGGTGTTGATAAAACAATTAAAATAAATGTGAAAGATGTTTGTGACAGGTGCAATGGCACCGGTTCCGCAGATGGAAAAGTAAGAACCTGTCCGCAATGTCACGGAACCGGACAAGTGATGCACACGACTCATTCGCTTTAAAATTATTCAGAATAAATGTCCGAAATGTGGCGGAGACGGGAGGATTTCCAAAACCAAAACTATTACGGTTCACATTCCCGCCGGCGTTTCGGAAGGACAATACATCAGATTGAGCGGTCAAGGAAACACAGGCAAACGCGGCGGTCCAAAAGGCGATATCTTGGTCCTGATTCACGAAAAGGAACACAAAATATTCGAGCGCAAAGGAGCCGACTTGATTTGCGAATATCCTATCAGTTTTTCGCAAGCGGCTTTGGGAACGGAAATATTAGTGCCCACTTTATTCGGAAAAGTAAAAATGAAAGTCCCGCCCGGAACACAATCCGGCAGAATTTTCCGCTTGAAATCGCAAGGGCTTCCACATGTAAACAGTTCTTATAAGGGTGACTTGTATGTGAGAGTTTTGGTGGTTACTCCAACCAGACTCAATGCGGAAGAACGAGAGTTGTTCAGACAATTGGCTAAATTTGATTCTGAGAAAAAACTTCGTCCGGGAAAGGGATTTTTTGATAAATTCAAACAATTTTTCGGATAAAATAAATGATATGCAGAATGAAATTACAAAAACCGTTCACGAAAGTGGACGGTTTTTTTGTGAAAAAATAGTTTTATTGACAGCAAAGTTTCGAATGAGAAAGTTCAAACCGAAATAAAAAGCGGGTAAAACTTAACAAATTTTGCAAAATTTGTTAAGTTTGGAAAA